>JAITKC010000300.1 GCA_031278665.1 Bifidobacteriaceae bacterium
TCAGCGCCGCCGAGGTGATTATGCGGCCGGAATGCTGCAGGCCCTGGCTGACCGAAAGTTTCGGATCGTGGTTGGCGTCCCAGGACTCTTTGATCCGAGAAATCAAGAAGACCTCGTAATCCATCGCCAAACCGAAGCCGAAAATCGCCAGCAGCACCACAATGTAGCTTTCCAGACCGGCCACGGCGCTGAAGCCGAGCAGGCCGCCGAGGTGCCCGCCCTGGAACACCCAGGTCACCGCCCCGAGGCAGGCGGCCAGCGACAAGGCGTTGGTGATCAGGGCCTTCAGCGGGATCAGCAGCGATCCGGTGAACAAGAACAACAAGACGAAGGCCGCCAGCACCACGATCACGGCCGCCCAGGGGGCCCCCCGGGCCAATTGCTCCTGGTAGTCGAGCAGCCGGGCGGCCGGGCCGGTCACATAGATCGCGAAATCCGCCGGCGCCAGAGATCTGATCCGCTCGACCGCCGCCCTGGCCTCGGGTCCTTCGGGATCGTCGGCCGTGACCGCCAGGATCACCTCGACGTAGCCGTCGCGCTGGACGGCCGCGGTGCCCTCCGGCAGGCCGTCCGCGATCGCGTCCGGCGAGGCCTCCAGGCGGGTGCCCGGAATCGAGCCGAGTTTGTCCTGGGCGAACCGCTCGGTGTCCGGCTGGCTGCCGAGCGAGACGATCCCGATGGCGTCGACGCCGGACAGCGGGTAGTTGTCCGCCAACTCGGCCAGGAAGGTCCGCTGTTCGGAGTTCTGGGGCAGCATCTCGACGGTCGAATTGCGCAACTCGAGGTCGCGGATCGGCAACGCCAACACCGTCAGAACCGCCAGCACCGCGCCCATCACCCACCAGGGATGCCGCTGGACGGCCGTCGCCAGCCGCGAGAACACCCCGACATCCGGCGACACGTCGGAGACGCGGGCGTACAGGCGGGACAAAACCGGCGCCCGGCTCAGCCATGACGGTCTGATCAGGAAACGGCCGGCCAGGACCAACAGGGCCGGCACCAAGGTGGTCGCGGCGCCCAGCGCCGCCAGCACCACCAGCATCCCGGCCAGGCCGAAGGTTTTCAGGATCGACGGCTCGAAGGCCATCAGCCCGGCGATGCACAGGGCGATCGTCAGCGCCGAATAAAACACCGTCCGCCCGGCGCTGGCGACCGTCGCCGCGACGGCTGCCTCGACTGTCGCTTTGACCGCCGCCGGCCCGCTCGGCCCGCCCGGCCCGCCTAAGTTTGCCGGGCCGTCAGGGCCGGACCCGCCGGCCGGGCCGGCCGCGCCGAGCCGGCGGGCCTCCTCGCGGAAG
This sequence comes from Bifidobacteriaceae bacterium, assembly GCA_031278665.1. Lineage (GTDB taxonomy): Bacteria > Actinomycetota > Actinomycetes > Actinomycetales > WQXJ01 > JAIRTF01. The sequence goes on from JAITKC010000300.1 coordinate 1,299, forward strand.
CGCGACACGGCCAGCAGGCCGTAGTCGATTGACAGGCCCAGGCCGACCAGCGATATGACGTTGATAACCGAGGTGTGCACGTCGGCCACGTAGGTGGCGGCGAAAATCGCCCCCATACAGGCCAGAATCGAGGCCAGGGCGCCGACCACCGGCATTGCGGCGGCCAGGAAACCGGCGAACACCAGCACCATCACCACCAGGGCAACCGGCAGCGAGATGAACTCGCCCAATTCGAGGTCGTGTTTCATGTCGGCGATGATCTCGGTCAGAATCAGGTGTTCGCCCCCGACCAGCGCCCGCAGGCCCGGGACCGCCCGCTCAAGGCTGTCGGCCGCTTGGCGCAGGCGGGCGACCACGGCGGCGGCGGCATCGTCCTCCTGGGCGGCCGAGAGGTCCTTGGCGATGTCGACTGTCAACAAGAAGCCGTGGTTGTCCTGGGCGATCAGGTCGCGGACGAACGGGTTGGCCAGCGCGCACTGGACGCCGGCCGGGCCGGCCGGGTCGATTTCCGGATCGGTGCAGAAGTAGTGCGGGTTGAGCGGATCGATGACCAGCGGGAAAGTTGTCGCGCCGTCGGCGCCGGGCGCGCTGGCGACGCCCTTGATCGCGGCCAGGTCGGCGCGGACGGCGGCTAGTTCGGCGGCGACCTGGGCGGCCCCGGCGGCATCGGACAAATCGACGCCGCTGACCGACATGGTGACCGACTGCGATTCCTCGGCGCCTTCTTCGATCAACTGGTCGGCCCTGGCCGACTCGCTGTCGGCCGCCTCCGGCGCGCCGGAGTTGACCCGGTCGAACAGGCCCTCGCCGGTCACCCCGAAAACCGCCAGGCCGGCGCCGCCGGCCGCCAACGTCGCCCAGACGATCACCGTGGCCAGCGGGTGGCGAATGACGCCTCTGGACAGGTGGAGGAACACGGCACCTAGGCTATTGCATCGCTCGGCGGCCCGTGGCCGGCGCGGGCGGCTATTTCGCGCCAGGCCCGTCCGCCTGGCAACGCCTTCGCCCGGCCCTGGGCGCGGCGGGGCGGGGGACCGTAGGCTGGGCGGGTGGACCTGTTCGACGCCGCGATCGGCTCGCCGGCGACCGGCGAGCCCAATCCGCGAGCCCCGCTGGCGGTCCGGATGCGGCCGCGTTCCCTCGAGGAGTTCACCGGCCAGAGCCACCTGTTGGCCGAGGGCTCGCCGCTGCGCCGGCTGATCGAGCCGGCCGGGCCGGCCGCCGGCCGGGCGGTGCCGTCATCGGTCATCCTGTGGGGTCCGGCCGGCAGCGGCAAGACCACCCTGGCCTATCTGGTGGCCCGCGGCGCCGACCGCGAGTTTATGGAGCTGAGCGCCGTCTCGGCCGGCGTCAAAGATATTCGGGCCGTCTTGGACCAGGCCAAGCGCTCGCTGGCGGGTGGGCGCGAGACGGTCTTGTTCATCGACGAGGTGCATCGGTTTTCCAAGGCGCAGCAGGACGCGCTGCTGCCGGCGGTCGAGAACCGCCTGGTCACATTGGTGGCGGCGACCACCGAGAACCCGTCGTTCTCGGTCATATCGCCGTTGTTGTCGCGTTCGCTGCTGTTGACCCTCGAGCCGCTCGGGGACGACGGTTTGGGGCGACTGGTCGACCGGGCGTTGGCCGACCGCCGCGGCCTGGACGGCGCCGTGTCGCTGACCGAGGCCGGCCGGGCCGCCTTGGTCCGCCTGGCCGGCGGCGACGCGCGCAGGGCCTTGACGATCTTGGAGGCCGCCGCCGCGACGGCGGCGCTCGGGCGGGACCAGGCAGTCGTCGACTTGGCGGAGATCGAGCGGGCGATCGACGTGGCGGTGGTCCGCTACGACCGCGACGGCGACCAGCATTACGACGTCACCAGCGCTTTCATCAAATCGATCCGAGGCAGCGACGTCGACGCCGGACTGCATTACCTGGCCCGCATGATCCAGGCCGGCGAGGA
>JAITKC010000262.1 GCA_031278665.1 Bifidobacteriaceae bacterium
GTCCAGAACCCCGCGCACGATGCCCCGGCGGCGACGTGCGGGCACTTCTGGACACCCGAACCGGCGGGGCCTGGCCCGGCCCCGGTCAGGTCGCCGCGAAACGCCTGGTCACCGGCCCGAGCCGGCCGGCGGCGGCGAACCAGCCGGGAAGCCGATGTCTAGAACCCCGCATACGATGCCTTCGGCGGCGTCGTGCGGTCACTTCCGGACATCCGATCCGGCGCGGCTTGGCCCGGCCCCGGGCAGGTCGCCGCGAAACGCCTGGTCACCGGCCCGGGGCGGCCGGCGACGGCGAACCGGCCGGGAAGCCGATGTCCAGAACCCCGCGCACGACGCCCCCGGCGCCGACGTGCGGGCACTTCTGGACACCCGACCCTGCGGGGCTGGGCCCGGCCCCGGTTGCCCCCAGCTCAGGCCAACACGCCGCACACCGAGAACTTTGCTTAAGCCCTGCGGGCACCCGGGGGCTCGCGTCCCGCGCCCAACGCCCCCGCCCATCGCCCCGCGCCCCCGCCCAACGCCCCGCGCCCAACGCCCCCGCCCAACGCCCCGCGCCCGGGGGCTCGCGCCCCGCGCCCAACGCCCCCGCCCAACGCCCCGCGGCTGACACTCATTTAGGTTAGGCTAAGCTACTCGGCATGACGCACCCCTCTGCGGCGCGAGGCGCCGCCGCCATTGTCCTCGCGCTCGCCGCCGCCACCGCCCTGTCCGGATGCTCCGACGCGGCCGGCGAAAACCCCGCCGCCCCAACCAGCCCGGCGACCGAGGCCTGGAGCTACTCAGACGGGGCCGGCCAAACTATCACCCTGGACCAGGCCCCCACCCGAATCGCCAGCTTTGCCGACTACGCCATCGGACTGCTCAGCTACGGCATCACGCCGGTCGCCATCTTCGGCCGCGAAGACGTGGCCGGCGACAGCCGCTTCGCCGACTACGACCTGTCTAACGTCGCCATCGTCGGCAACACCTACGGCGAAATCGACCTCGAGGCCTTGGCGGGCGCCGAACCCGACCTGATCGTCACCGGCATCTACCCGGTCGACCGCGACGGCACGCTCAATCTGGACGAACCCTACTACGCCTTCGCCGACAAAGAGCAGCAAGACCAACTCGCCAAAATCGCCCCGATCGCGGCGATCAAAGTGGGCGGCGCCGGCTCCGAGGTGATCGACCAATTGAACTCGCTGGCCACCGCGCTCGGCGTGGAAGACCAGGTGATAGCGGACGCCAAAGCCGCCTACGACGCGGCCGCGGACGAACTGTCGGCCGCCGCCCAGGCCTCCGATCTGGAACTGACTATGATCTACGCCAGCGCCGACGGCATCTGGCTGGTCAAACCGCTCGACGAGCCGAGCACCGAGCTTTACACCTCCTTGGGACTCCAGTTCACCAACCTCAACCCGGGCGGCGACTTCTACTGGGACACCTATAGCTGGGAGAACGCCGCCCAGATGATGACCGGCGACGTGTTGTTGGTGTTCACCGAGGGCTACCAGGAGGCGGATCTGCTTCAGCAGCCGACTTTCGCCGCCCATCCGGCCTTGGTCGCCGGCCAGGTCTTCACCTGGTCCGATGCCGCCTTCGACTTCGGCTCGCAAGCCACCCAGTTCGGGTATCTGACCGAAATCCTCCAGCAGTCCGCCAAAGTCACCTGACCGGCGCCCGCCAAGTCGCGGCCGGCGGGCCCGGCCAGGCGCGGGGCGTCCCGTAGAATCGTCAACGGCGTGTGTGACGACGGCGAGGAGCGCGATGGCCGATTCGACGGGTGGCCGCCCGGCCCCGGCCAAGCGCATACCGGTCGGCCCGCTCACGTTCGTGCGGGTGCCCGTGGCCCGCCGGCCCGCCGCCGTGTCGCAGCGGGACTGGGACGTCCTGTCCGGCGTCAACGACTACATCATCGACCACGTCTCGTATGATCACGCGCGCGCCCGGGGGCGGTCCGCGGATGACGTGCTGCAGTCTCCCGAGGTGACGCTGCGGCGCGGGTTGGGCGTGTGCATGGATTACGCCGCGTTGTTCGAGCGGCTCGCCAGACACCACGGGTACACGGTCAGGTCGATGCGTTCCGACCGGTTGAACCACGCCTGGAACGAGGTTCAGCTGGCGGGACGCTGGTGGATCGTCGATGTCACGTGGAACGACGGCGAGATGTTCACCAGCGGGCAGCCCCTGCCCGCCATAGTGCACAACGACCCGGACTTCCGCAAGAAGTACTTCCTGACCACCGCGCGGGACGAGGCGGCGTTGCGACGGCAGGGTCTGATCCAGTCGACGCACCAGGTCGACGACGCGCGACCGGTCGACTATCAGCGCACGTTGCAGGCGATGGCGATCCTGGACCGGCTGCAGCCGCTGGTCGAACGGCGCAACCAGGTGATCCGGAAACAGACTGGGCTGATCGACCGGAGCAACGCGCTGGTCGACGAGCACAACCGGTTGGTCGACGAACTCAACGCGCAGGCGACCGCCCGCCAGCCAGAACCGCGCGAAGAACGGCTCGACAAACTCCAACAGCGACTGGCCGACTTGGACGCCCGTATCGCCGAGCGGCAGACGCTGATCGACAAGCTGCGAGTTGAGATGGACTCGCTGTACGGCCAGTATCAGCGGCTCGCCCAGGAGTTCCCGCTCGCCGTCTGGTACGAGATCACCACCTA
>JAITKC010000271.1 GCA_031278665.1 Bifidobacteriaceae bacterium
GGTGGTTCCGGCGGTCAACCAAATCGAACTCCATCCGCTGCGCCAGCAGTCTGATTTGCGGGCGCTGAACACCGAGTTGGGGATTGTCACCGAGGCCTGGGGCCCGCTCGGGCGCGGCGCGGACCTCGGAAACGCGACTGTTCGAGCGGTCGCCCGGGAGGCCGGCCGGACCGCCGCCCAAGTGGTGCTGCGCTGGTTGATCCAACTCGGCGTCGTCGCTTTCCCGAAGACCTCGAAGCCGGAGCGCTTGGCCGAGAACCTGGCGATCGACGACTTCGAGTTGGCTCCCGAACAAATGGAGCGCCTGAACGCGATCCGGGCCTGACCGCGACGCCGCTGGCCGGCCGGCCGGCCTGGACGATTGATTCCGGGGGGGTGTTAGTGGTCGTGGGCGGTCAGTGAGCGTGGGGCGGGCGCGCCTCGGCGTTCGCCCGGCCGGCCGGCCGGGAAACAACGACTTCTCGTCCACTGGTTGAGCCAGCCTGTCCGCAGGTTGAGATTCCGATAAACTTCCCGAGCGACGACCGCGCGGCGCGAATGCGCCGCCCGGCCTGACGCGCCCAGATTCGCCCGCTTAGAGAGGTAAGAAATCCAGTGAAGACTCGTTCTCGTTTGATCGGCTTGGCGGCGGTGGCCGTCGCCGCCCTGGCGGCCGCAGGCTGCGGCGCCGACGAACCGGCCGGCGGCGGCGCCAGCCAAACAACCGGCCCGGCCGCCGTCAGCGCGCCGGAAACCGAAACCTACAACATCGCCATAACGCAGTTCCTCGCCCACCCGTCGCTGGATTTGATCACCCAGGGTTTCAAGGACGGGTTGGCGGAGAAGGGCGTCTCGGCCGATTACACCTACGATGACGCCCAGGGCGATCAGACCAACACTGCCACGATCGCCGGCAAATACGCCGCCGACGGCGACTTGGACTTGATCATGGCCGTGGCCACTCCCTCGGCTCAAGCCGTCGTCAACCAGATCGCCGACCGGCCGGTGCTGTTCGCCGGGGTGACCGATCCGGTCGAAGGCGGGCTGGTGCCCTCATGGGAGGCGTCGAAGACGAATGTGACGGGCACCTCGGACCTGAATCCGGAGGGTTATCCGGCCAAGTTGATCCAAGAGATCATGGGCCAGGAGAACGTCAAGACGATCGGCTACCTCTACTCGCTGGGCGAGAAGAACTCGGTGGTTCAACTCGACCTGCTCAAGGCCGAGGCCGAGCCGCTTGGCCTGACGGTCAAGGAGTCTGGCATCGCCAGCGCCTCCGAACTGACCGCCGGCGTCCAGGCGCTGTCCGAGGTCGACGCGATCTACGTGGGAACTGACAACACCGTGGTGGACGGCATCGAGCAAGTGGTCTCTTTCGGCCAAGACAACCAGATCCCGGTGTTCGTGGCGGACGCCTCCTCGGTTGAGCGCGGCGCGGTGGCCACCCGCGGCATCGACTATTACGAACTCGGCAAGCGGACCGCCGACATGGCCTACGAGATCCTGGTGAACGGCGTCGCCCCGGGCGACATCGCCCCGCTGCAGGTGACCGACACGCAGATCATCGTCAACCCGGACGCCGCCGCCGCCTACGGCCTGACCGTGCCCGAGGCGATCCTAGCCGGCGCCACCGAAGTCACCACGACCGGCTGACCGGGCCGCCGGTCCGGGCGCGCGGTTCTCCCGCCCTGCCGCCGCCCGGGCCGTCGGCGCAGGTGGACGATGCCGCGCCGGCGACGAGCGCGTGGACGGCGCCGTCGCCCGAGCGGGAAATGCGCCTGACACGGCGGCCAATTAGGCTTTGCCTCAATCTTTACCCGGACACCAGCCCCTAGGAAGGCGCCGTTGCAAAACGCGATCGAACAAGGTCTGATCTTCGCCTTGCTGGCGCTGGGCGTGTTCCTGACTTACCGAATCCTCAACTTCGCCGACCTGACCGTCGACAGTTCGTTCACCACCGGCGGCGGCACCGCCGCGATCTTGATCTACAACGGCGCCGACCCCTATCTGGCGACCGCCGCCGGCTGCGCCGCCGGCGCGCTGGCCGGGCTGATCACCGGTCTGTTGCACACCAAATTGAGAATCGACCCGTTGCTGGCGTCGATTCTGACGATGCTGGCCTTGTATTCGGTCAACCTCAGAATTATGGGCGGGCCGAACGTCGGCCTGAACTTGCGCGACGGCCAGCCCGTCGAAACGATCTTCCTGCCGCTCAAACAAGCCAAGCTGATGGCGTCGTGGCAGGCGGTCGGCATTTTGGCGGCAGTGGCGTTGGCGCTGACAGTCGTGATCGTCTGGTTCTTGGCCACTAACTTCGGCCTGGCGGCCCAGGCGACCGGCGACAATCCGCAGATGGCGGTGGCGGGCGGCATCTCGACCGATTTCACCAAGATCGTCACGCTGATGATCTCGAACGGGCTGGTCGGCCTGTCCGGCGCGGTTTACGCGCAATTCCAGGGCTTCGCCGACGTCGGGATGGGGATTGGGCTGATCTTGGTCGGTTTGGCTTCGGTGATAGTCGGAAACGCCATCTTGGGGACGCGCTATATGGCGTTGGCGGTGTTGGGCGTGGTGGTCGGATCGGTGGTTTACCGGTTGGTCTTGTATTACGCGATCTACTGGGAGATCGCCGCGGCCGGCGACATGAGGCTGATTTCCGCCGTCTTGGTGGTGATCGCGCTGGTGATCTCGCAGAGCGAGCGGCTGCGGGGTTGGGCGGCGCGGATTTCGCCGTTCCGGTCGGCGACGATCCCAGAGCCGCTGACGGCGCCCGAACTGCGGGCCGAGCCGGCTGAAGGCCCGACGCCGGCCGACCCGACGCCGGCCGACCCGGCGCCCGCCCGCCCGGCGCTCGTCCGCCCGGCGCCCGCTGATCCGGATCAGGGCGAGGAGGGCTGAGGCGTGCTCAAACTAGTCGGGGTCTCGAAGACGTTCTTCCCGGGCACCGCCAATGAGCGCCGGGCGCTCAGGCAGGTGGCCTTGGAACTCGCCGAAGGCGACTTCGCCACCGTCATCGGCTCGAACGGGGCCGGCAAGTCGACTCTGCTGAACGTCATCGCCGGCTCGCTGGCGACCGACGGCGGGGCGATTATGATCGACGGCCGCGACGTCACCAAACTGCCGGCCAACCGGCGGGCCGGCCTGCTCGCCCGGGTTTTCCAAGACCCCCAGGCCGGCACCGCCCCGCACCTGACGATTGAGCAGAACATGTCGATCGCGCTGACCCGCGGGCGGCGGCGCGGGCTTGGGCCGGGCGTCGGCCGGCGGCGGCGGGCGGAGTTCCGCGAGCAGTTGGCGGTCCTCGGACTGGGGCTCGAGAACCGGCTGAAGACCAGGGTGGGCATGCTCTCAGGCGGTCAGCGCCAGGCGCTGTCGCTGCTGATGGCCTCTTTCACGCGGCCCAAACTGTTACTTCTGGACGAGCACACCGCCGCGCTCGACCCGGCCCGGGCGGAGTTGGTGACGGCGCTGACCGAAAAGGTCGTGGCGGACTCGCAGCTAACGGCGTTGATGGTGACCCACAACATGGCCCAAGCCCTGCGGGTCGGCAACCGGCTGGTGATGATGCACGAAGGCGAGATCATCCTCGAACTCTGCGCCGATCAGAAACGGCGCACCACCGTCGCGGACCTGATGGACCGCTTCACCTCGGTCAAAGGCCAGATGGCGGACCGCAGCCTGCTCAGCTAGCCCGCTAGGCTAAGGAAGATGACCGCGACCGTGGCCGGCGCCGTGCGCGTCCTGGAAGAGTTGTATCCGCCGGCGCTGAAGGAGGACTGGGACCGGATCGGCCTGGTCTGCGGGGATCCGAAAGACCCGGTCGCGAAAATCGCCTTTGCCGTCGACCCGACCCTCAAAGCGGTCGGCCAAGCCGTCGAATGGGGCGCCGACCTGCTGGTGGTCCACCATCCGCTATTACTCCGGCCGGTCGACTCGGTGGCGGCCACGACTTTCAAAGGCGCCATTGTGCACCGCCTGATCCGGGCGAATTGCGCTCTATACACCGCCCACACCAACGCCGACGCGGCCGCCGGGGGAGTCTCGGACGCCCTGGCCGGCGCCATCCGGCTGCGGCGGACCCGGCCGCTGGCGCCGTCCCAGGCCGACCCGGCGGTCGGCATCGGGCGAGTCGGGCGACTGGAGGCGCCTACGCCGCTGGGCGAACTGGGCCGGCGCCTGGCGCAGGCTTTGCCGGCGAACCGGCACGGCGTGCGGATCGCCGGCCCCCTCGACGCCTTGGTCGAGACGGCGGCGGTGGTCGCGGGCGCCGGCGATTCGCTGTTCGGGGCGGTTCGGGCGGCCGGCGTGGACGCCTATGTGACCGCCGACCTGCGCCATCATCCGGCCCTCGAGGCCCGCGAGGCGGCCGAGTTCGCCGGGCGGGGCAGACCCTTCTTACTCGACGTCTCGCACGCGGCCTCGGAGTGGGGCTGGCTGGCCGGGGCCGCCCGCGAACTTGAAAAGCGGTTGGCGGCCGGCGGGGATAGGGTGGTGACTTGGGTCAATCCGGAGGTGGCCGACCCTTGGATGGCCCGTGTCGAAAGGACGGACGCTTGAAATCTCCAGCCGCCGACCAACGCCAACTGTTAGTTGTCCAAGCTCATGACACGCAGTTGCATCGGCTGGCGCACAAGCGCGCCAAACTGCCGACTCTGGGGCAACTGGCCCTGGTCAAAGACGAGATCCAGGCCGCCGGCGAGGAACTGGAGCTGGCCAAGGCCAAGACCGGCGACATCCGGCGGGATCTGACCCGCCTGGAGGACGAGATCGCGAAAGTCGACGCCCGGCGCGCGCGCGACCGCCAGCGTTTGGAGTCCGGGGGCGGGCAGTCGCGCGAGCTGGTGACGCTGCAACAGGACATCGAACTGTTGGGGCGGCGCCGCGCCGTGCTCGAGGAGTCGGCGCTCGAGGTGATGGAGCGTCTCGAGGAGGCGCAGGAGGCGGTTCGCGGGCTGGAGGCGACGCTCAAGCGCCTGGGCGCCGGGGGGGCGGAGCTGCGCGAGCGCCTGGACGTCGAATTGGCCGAACTGGATCAAGCCGAACAGGCCGAACGGGTCGCCCGCGGCCTGGCCGCCGCCGGTTTGGACGCCGAGTTGATGAAATTGTATGAGCGGCTCCGCGAACGCCTGGGCGGAGTTGGCGCGGCGGCGCTGGTGCGCCGGCGCTGCGAGGGTTGCGGAATGGATCTGAGCGCGTCCGACCTCGGTTCGATCCGGTCGCTGGCCGAAGACGAGGTCGCCCGCTGCGAGGAATGCGGCCGGATTCTGGTCCGCGGCGAGGACTCCGGCCTGTGAGGCTGGTCGTCGAGGCGGACGGGGGATCGCGCGGCAATCCGGGCCTGGCCGGATTCGGGGCGGTGGTGCGCGAGGCGCCCGGCGGACGGATCTTGGCGGAGCGGGCCGGCTATCTGGGCGACGCGGTGACCAACAACGTGGCCGAGTACGCCGGGCTGATCGCCGGGCTGAAGGCGGCGGCGGCGATCGACCCGGCGGCGGAACTCGAGGTCCGGATGGACTCGAAGCTGGTGGTCTCGCAGCTATCCGGCGCTTGGAAGATCAAGAACGCCGCCTTGGCCGAGTTGGCGGCCGAGGCCCGCGAACTGCTGGGCGGCCGCGCCGTCAAGTTCACCTGGGTCCCGCGCGCGCGCAACCAGGCCGCCGACGCGCTGGCCAACCAGGCGATGGACCGCCGCGGCTCGATCGCCCGGGACTTCGCCGCCGATGCCGCGCGTCCGCCCGCCGATGCCGGGTCCGCGCCCGCCGATGCCGGGTCCGCGCCCGCCGATGCCGCGCCCGCGCCCGCCGATGCCGGGTCCGCGCCCGCCGGTGCCGCGCGTCCGCCCGCCGATGCCGGGTCCGCGCCCGCCGATGCCGGGTCCGCGCCCGCCGATGCCGCGCGCGCGCCCGCCGGGGCCGGGCGCGGGGCGGAGCGG
>JAITKC010000331.1 GCA_031278665.1 Bifidobacteriaceae bacterium
GAACGCATCGACACCGACAATTCTTCTGGCCGAACGCATCGACACCGACAATTTCTAGGCCGAAACGCATCGAGACCGACAATTGTTGTGGTCCCGAAAACAGTCGCACCAGCCTGACCTGCGACAACGCGAAAAGCCCTCCTAGAAATTGTCGGTGTCGATGCAAAAAGCCAGAAGAATTGTCGGTGTCGATGCGTTCGGCCAGAAGAATTGTCGGTGTCGATGCGTTCGGCCAGAAGAATTGTCGGTGTCGATGCGTTCGGCCAGAAGAATTGTCGGTGTCGATGCGGGTCGCGGCCAGGTCGGCCTCGGCCGGGCGCCTGCCGTCGCGGGGGATTGTCGCGGGCGGGCTTGGGCTGGTCAGCGCGGCTCGGACGGGAGGGCCCCGGGGGCGTCGATGTCGTCGGAGGGTTGGGGGCGGCGGCCCAGGCCGGGGGACAGCGCGGCTAGGACGCTCCAGATTCCGAACATGGCCGCGATCACCAGGGAGGCGGCGGCCAGCAGCACCGGCAGGTACCAGGCGCGGCCGAAGAGGTCGGCGAAGGCTTCTAACAAGGTGCCGCGTTCGGGCCAGTTGACAAAGAAGTAGTTCGAGCCGGTGATCTTGTTAACCGGGTAGGCGATCGCCATCAGGCCGGCGCCGACGCTGACTGTGGCCGGGTAATAGCGCCAACTCGGGCGCCACCAGCCCATCGCGATGGGCGCCAGACAGGCGACCACGGGCAGGACGTGGCCAATGTTGTGCAAGAAGAAGTGAATCGAATACGAGCTCAGATGCTGGAACATCTCGCCCGGGAAGACCAGCGCCGCGACGGCCGCCGGCAGGCACAGCCCGAAGCCGAAGTTGAGCAGCACCTGATTGCGGCGCAGCAGGGCGATCGGGATCAGGATCGAGGCGGCGGTGCACAGGTGCAGCGGCAGATGGTCGATCCAACGCTCGCCGGTGTCGAACACGCACATCAGCAATGGCGGCACAATCCAGATCGAGAAGACCGACCAGGCCAGCCACTTGATCACGCGGTCTTGTTTGTCAAGCGGGGTTTTGGCCACGGCCTTAACGCCGAGCACCGCCAGCGCCAGGTCCACGACCAGGTAGACAAGGTGCGCCGGGCTGCCCCAGACCCAGAGGGTGGCCGGTGGGGCCTGGCGTGTGAAGAACAAGTCGAACCAGCCGCCTGGGTCCATCTGAGGACGCTCCTATCCGCCGTCGTGTTCGCCGTACCCTGCGACGCTACCGAATCGCCCCCGTCATGGCCAGCCCCGCCGCCGGCGGGTCAAGAGCCCTCGTCTCGGGGCCTAATTCCAGTACTTGGTCTCGGTCACGCCCAGCAGACGCCAGTTGGCGAAGTCGCGGGCGTCGCCGGTGACCTGCCAGTGTTCGATTAGCCCCTCGTCGAGGTTCTGGCCCCGCCGGTAGAAGAAGTCGCGCGGCGCGGTCGAGTCGACTGGAACCTCGAAGACGGTCGGCGCGCCCTCCGGGTTGTCGGCGCCGGCGTCGGCCAGCAGGGTGGCGCGGACGTTGACCATTTCGGTGGGCGCGTCGCAGTGGGCCAGCGGCGTTCCCTCGGCCCCCGCCGGCTTGACGAACAGCGCGGTCAGGCGGGGTTGGGGCAGCGTCTCGTGGTCGGAGTCGAGCCAATGGCCGTGGTCGGCGGTGATCACGATGGTCGCGTCTTTGTAGCGGCCAAGGCGGCGCAACTCGTCGAGGTAGTCGAAGACTATTTTGAAGGCGCCCTTGGCTTGTTCGGCCAACGGCAGCGAATTGACCGGCACCGCTTCGACGTCGGCGTTCATCCGGACCGGGGTGTGGGCGCCGTCCAGATGAATATAGGAGAAGCGGGGCTGCGGCCCGTCGAGTTCCAGGCCGGAGGCTTTCAAGCGGGTGTAGAAGCCGATGTTGGCGTTCGAGAAGGCGTCGGAGGCGCTGAGGTCCGGTTTCGACTCGGCGAACGGATCGGTCGGGGTCCAAAAGGTCGGTTTGAGCACATGCGGGGCGTAGCGGAAGCCGGCCAGGTCGGCGAACCCTTTGAGGATCGTCTCGGTCGAGGTGTCGATTACAGCCGGCCGGATGTTGTCGGCCAAGTCCTTGATGTCGTTGATGTCCGAATACGAGTAGCGATCGGTGGCGTAGATGTTGGTCGAGTAACCGGCGCGCCGCAGCTCCGGAAGGAAGACGCCGTCGCGGTAGGCGCGGCCGGTGTATAGGCCCCACGGCTCGTCGAACTGATAGCGCTCGCCGGTCAGCATGTCCACGGCGCTCGGCGAGGTGCGCGAGTAATTCGAGATGTGGTTGTCGAACTGGGTGAAGCCGTCCAGGCGCCCGGCGAAGAAGGACGGGTCTTCGGCCTGGATCTCCTCGACGAACTTCTGGTCCATCATGTCGAGGACGAAGATGTATTGGTTGGCGGTCGAGGACGCCGTGAACGCCCCCTCGAAGGTCGGATACTCGGCCGGTTTCGCCGTCCATGGGCGCGTGTCGGTCGCAGAATAGGTTGTGATCAGGCCGATCGTCCCGGCCGCGATCAGGCCGACCGGCAACAGCCAGGCCGCCAGGTTCCAGACGCGCCGGCTGATCAGCCGCAGCGCCACCACCGCCAGCGCCAGGACCAGCCAAATTGCCGTGTTCACAAAGGCCAGGCGGGCGTAGTCCTCCCAGCGGATGGCGACGCCGTTGAGTTCGCCGTAATCGACGTTCAGGAAGTTGGCCTGGACCCAGGCCGCCAGCGCCACGCCCAGCGCCAGCGAGACCGCGGTGTCGAAGACCCGGCCCCGCAGCGACATCAAGATCAGGCAGGCGATCAGCCCGAGCGCGCCGGCCAGGATCAGCGACGGCCCGGCCACCTGGTTGAAGCCGAACGGGAACTCGGACGGGTTTTGCAGGTAGAGGTCGATGAAGCCGAAGCCGAAGAACAAGAACGGCCCGGCCAGCCCGGCCGGCAGCGCGATCGCCAGGCGACGCCGAAAGCCGCGCCGGTCGGCCCACAGGAAGGCGCCTTTCGAGACGGCCAGGTCGGGGTGTTTTCGGTTCGGCCGCGCCACTTGCCGGCCGCCGATGCCGCGCGCCCCGGTTCCAGCCCCGGCGGCGCCGCAGTCGGCGAATATCAGCGCCGGGGGACCGTCCGGCCCGATCACCCCGAAGGCGGGACTCGGCCCGAAGTCGCCGACGGCGGCCATGCGCTCGGCCTCGAGCCGAGCCGCCCGGGCGCTCGGCGTCTCGCGCCGGGTTTGATCGCCGTCCGAGCCATCCGCGCTCGCGGCGCCCGAGGTGGGGCTTTGATTGCGACGCCGGATGAGATCGGCCCGGTTCGGCGAGGTGATGATCGCCCACCAGGCCCCGGCGCGGGCGCTGAGCGCGGTCAAGCCCGTCGCGATGCGCCTGGCGAACACGCCGATCGCCACCGACA
>JAITKC010000293.1 GCA_031278665.1 Bifidobacteriaceae bacterium
GAGCCGCGCGACGGGCTCATCCCCGGCCAAACCGGCTGGGACGACCAGGACCGATGGCAAATCCGGGTCAACCCCGGCCACGGCCACCCCGAAACCATCCCGCCCAAACGCGTCGACCCCGAACGCCGACCGCGCCTGCACCCCCGCGCCAGGCTCAAACTCGCGCCCTCCGGCGGCCCGGACCCGCCCCCGCCAAACCCCTGACCGCGGGCCGGCCCGCCACCCCCGAACCGCCCGCCGCGGGCGGCGCCGCGGCGCCCCGGCCCGGACTCGAGACCGCCGAACAACCGAAAACACCGGACCGCGCTTAGGCTGAGACTGTGAGCGGCGACCAGCCCGTACCCGCCGTCCGCAACCAGGTTTTCGAGAGGCTGAGTGCAAGATGACCAATGGGTACGTGGTAGTCGACACCGAGACCACCGGCTTGACGCCAAGAAACAACCGCATAATTGAGATCGCCGCCGTCGGACTGCGGGCTGATGGCTCGGTTGAGGGCGAGTGGTCCACGCTTCTCAACCCGGATCGCGACCTCGGCCGCTCCGACATCCACCAAATCACCGCTCGCGACATCCTCTACGCACCGCGCTTCGCAGACGTCGCGGGCGACCTCGTGGAGCTGTTGCGTGGCCGCGTCATCGTTGGACACAACGTCCGCTTCGACGCCGGTTTCGTGGAAGCCGAGTACCGCCGCGCCGGATACGCGGAGGCCACCGTGCCATACGACGCCTGCCTGTGCACTATGCGCCTATCGGCTCAGGTGATGCCGGCGGCCAATCGCACCCTGGCGACCTGCTGCGCCCAGGTCGGCGTGGTCAACGAGGCCGCCCACTCGGCTCTGGCCGACGCCCGCGCCACCGCCGCCTTGTTTCAGCGGCTCGCGCACGCCTACGGCGGCTTCGCGGCCTGCGGCTCCCGCTTCGGCCTTGAACAGCGCCTCGCCGCCGTCATCCTGCCGCCGTTGGCCCACCGCGGAGTCAATTGTGTCCGGCGCGGCGGGCCGCGCCCGCAGGACGTGCCGTTCTGGAGTCGCTTGGCCGCCAAGCTGCCGCCAGTCACCGGCCCTGAAGAGCACAACCAGTACCTAGCACTGCTGGATCGCGCCCTGATCGACCGGGTGGTGTCATCCCGTGAGGCCGACGAACTTGTCCAGCTCGCCGCCGACCTCGGGATTGACCAGGCCACGGCGAACCGTCTTAACGCCGACTACCTCGCCGCCCTGGCCCGGGCGGCGTTGGCCGACAGCCAAGTCACCGAAGCCGAGTTCCGGGACTTGACGACCGTTGCCGAACTGCTCGACCTCGGCGGCGACAAAGTGCGCCTCGCCTTGGACCAGGCCTGGCGCGACCTACTGCAAACGGCTGCTCTGGGCCAGCCCACGCCCGCCGCGGGGCCGGCCCCGTCGGTGTTCCGCCTGCATTCGGGCGACATGGTGGTCTTCACGGGTCAGACGTCCCGCCCGCGGGACGCGCTGGAGCGCCTCGCCGCCGACGCCGGACTGATTGCGCACCCGAGCGTGACGAAGAAGGTCGCCGTCGTCGTCGCCGCGGATCCCGACAGCCTCTCCGGGAAGGCCCGCAAAGCCGCTGACTACGGCATCCCCATCATCACCGAATCCGCGTTCATGCGGTTGCTGGGAGAACTCCCTTAGCTCAATCCGGGCCGCCGGAACTCTCTGCGCTACTCGCCGGCTAGCTCCTTTCCCAGAACATAGGGCAAGGTCACGCAGGTCGCGCCGTAGTTCACGCCCTCCATGGCGAAGGTGTAGACGCTTGAATAGAAGTTCCCCAAGATCGAGCCGACCACATATAGCCCCTCGACCGGCTGGTCGTCCTGGTCCAAGGCCTGGAGCCGGGCGTTGGCGCGGATGCCGCCGAGCGAGGTCAAGAACATGGGTGTGAACGCGCAGCCGTAGTAGGGGGCCTCGGTGACGCCGATGAGCCGTTCGGGCTTCTTGCGGAAGTCGTCGTCGCTCTTTAGGGCGCAAAGCTCGTTGTAGCGTTCGACTGTCGCGATCGTCTCGGCCGGTAGGCCGAGGTCGGCGATCAGGCCCTCCAGAGTGTCGTTCTTCTTGACGCCGAAACCGTAGACGTCGTCGTCCCAGGTCTGGATGAACTCCTCGGGCGAAGAGAAGTAGACGCCATGCGGGTAGTTCGGCTTCATCCAGGGGCCGCCCTCGGCCGCCCGGTTCTTGCTCCAAATGCACCAGGCGGTCATCTGGGGCAGATTCATGATGGTGGCGCAGGCGATGCCGCCCAAAACGTCCTCATTCATGAAACGCTGCCCGTCGGCGTCCACCATCAAACCGGTGTGGGCGGTGCAGGGTTGATCGGCGGGCAGGTTTGGCCTGCCGAGCATGATGACGTTGGGCGCGATTTGCCAGGCCGCGCCGGCCCACAGCGCCATCTTGTGGCCGTCGCCCGGCATCAGACCGCCGACCGCCAACCCGGCGTCGTAGTCCACGGGGCTGTCGATCGCCGTCAACAAGGGGAGTGCCTCGGGGCAATACCTGGTCATCATGTCCTTGTCGTGGCTGAAGTCGCCAGTGGCCAGCACCACCGCTTTGCCGGCCTTGTAGCGGCGGTATTCACCGGAGGCCAAATCGGCCGCTATCACGGCCACCACTTTGCCGTTGTCGGTTTCAAGTTGCTCGGCCTTGGTTTCCCAGACTATGACGCCGCCCAAGTCTTCGACGATATAGCGAGCCAATTCGCTAACAATGTAGGGTTGGCCAGTCCCGATTCCGCCCTCCAGTTCGCTGTCGTCTTTGTAGAAACCGTGAGCCGATGCCGGGGTGTACATCGGGTCGTCGGCCCCATAGGTCGGTCCGCTTTCGATAGTGCATTTGATGCCCGCTTTGGCGCCGATGTCGACCAGCCAGTTCATGGCCTCAGAGCTGTGGTTGTAGAACTTGTACCACAGAGCCGGCTTGAAGTTGCCGCCGTTGGCCAGGTACTGGGTGCGGTAGAAGGGTTCGGGATCGTAGGAGACTATTCCCAGGGCTTCGGTGACCTTGGTGTTGACCCCGTGGTTGGAGCCGCCGCGGCTGACCGCCGCCTTCGACGCGCTCACCAGGATCACCTTGAGCCCATTCTCCAAACACGAGGCGGCGGTCACCAACCCGGATGTTCCGCCACCCACGACAATGACGTCCGCCTCCTCGACGCCCTTGATGTCAGCCTCCGCGATAGGGTCGGGCGGCACTTCAAACGCCCACTTCTGGTCGGCGCTGTTGGCGCCGCCGGGTGTCGGCGAGCCGTCGGCGTCTGTTTTGTTGTTCTCGCTTGGCGACGATGGCGTGCAGGCGGCGGCCAGTCCCGTGGCGGCCACCCCCGCCCCCACCAGAGCGGCCCCCTTCAAGAAACTCCTGCGATCCGTCCGGTTTGGCTGAGGTCCTGACATTGATCTGTCCTTTCGTGTTGATTTGCCCGTACATGGCGGTGGACACACGGCGTGGCCCCGGCCTTGGGGCCGCTTTAGGAGTCCGCGCGCCTCTTGTCGCTCCTGATACTTCGGCTATTGCGCCGAAGCGACCGCGCTTTTCAGTTCACTGGGCGCGCGTCCTTGGAGGCGCTTTCCTCAAAGCATCCTGTTCGAGTATGCCGAAGCGAACAATTGAGCGGAAACAACAAGATGATGTAGGCCGCTACAACCGGAAGGCGTGGCCGGGGCCGCCCGGGCGAGGCTTCGCGGTTATATTCGAGTCGGGACGCGGCCGTTGGCTTGAACTTGGCCGGGGTCGCAGTCTGAATCGGGTTCGGGTTCGGGTTCGGCCGGAAGGGCGGCGCCCGGCTAAGCGCAATTCCCGCCGAGTTGAGCTCTCAAGTAGTCGACGCACTCTTCGATAAGAACCCGCTGCGGATGGTCGGCGCGGTAAGCAAAATTGACAGTCCAAAGGTAATCATCCGCGCTAATAATGGGAATGAGCCTGGCCAGACGGTCATCGACTTGGGGAACGCTGTTGGAAGGGACAATGATGACTCCGCGATTCAGGTAGACGGCGCTGAGCGCTGTGGGCAAAGAGGTGCTGACTTCGAGCAGCCTGGCCGTGCGCCCACAGCGTTTGAACCATAGCTCGAACTGCCGGGTGGCCGAATGGTTGTCCGGCGGCGCGATGATGGTCTGCGCGGACAAATCGGCGAGGCCGACTTCTGACTTGTTCGCCAAAGGATTGTCGGTTGACACAATGACTATGCTGCCCGACGGACTCAATGGAGTGCACACGTAGCCTTCTGCCGGATCGATGGCGCCGACACATGCTATATCGATCTTCTGTTCTCGCAGCAAACTCACGCAGTCGTCGTCGCCGCGCTCGACATAGCTGAAGTCGACATGAGAATGCGTCGCCGCATAATCCGCCAGCGCTTGTAACGACAAACAGGCCTCGGTTTCGCCAATCAGTCCGGCGGTAATTCCGATCCGGAGGATCTGCTTCTCAACGGGTAGGAAAGCGCGCATTTTTTGTTCCAGGCATTCTAACTCGGCAAGTATCCTAATGCTCTCGTCGAAGAGCAACTCGCCGGCTGGGGTGAGGGCGATCCCGGTGCTGGACCGCTTGAGGAGGCGCAGTTTGAAGTGCCGCTCAAGCCTGTATATCGCGCGAGAAAGCCCCTGCTGGGTGATGAAAAGATGACCGGCGGCCTTACGAGTGCTGCCGTAGCGGCATACGGCGACAAAGTATTGAAGCGACTTGCCGTCGACCACCGTCATGCGCTACCTCCAAAACGATCGCCCACGCCGCACCAGCATACGCCGCGGCCCCTCCTCGCCGGCCCCGGGGCCCCGTGCCGCCCAATCGCCGGCGCCATTTGGCGGGGCGGAACACGGGGGTGGCCCCCCGTTCCGGGGTTATTCGGCGACGTGGCCGAAGCGGTGTTTGGTGATCGACAGGGCTTGTTCGTATAGGACGCAGAGCAGTTCGCGCCGGCCGGAGCCGGTGACCGGCTGATCCAGGACGGTGACCTCGCCCAGGCGCTCGGCGGCGGCCGCCTTGAGGCCGGGCGCGGACCCGACCACCCGGATGCGACCGGACACCAAACCCTTGGACACGCGGTCGGCGAAGGCGGCGTGGGTTTCCCGGCCCCAGCGCGAGACCTGGGCGCCCACCCCGGCCGTCGCGGCGGCCGACAGGACGCGCTGAACCTGGTGTTCTGAGGCGCCCTCGCCGACGCGCACCGTGTAGGTGGGGACCGGCCGGTAGCGGAACACGTTCGCCTCGACCCGCAAGCCGCTGGGATCGCGGTCGACCGAGAACTCCTCCGCCCACCAGCGGGCGTCCGACAGCCGCGCCTGCTCGAGCCAAGCGTCGAGGTCCGCCGGCGTGGCGGCCTCGCGCCAAACTCCGAACTCGGCCACGTAGTTCGGCCCGCCGGCTTTGGCGCCGGGGCCTATCGCCGAGGCCTTCCAGCCGCCGAACGGCTGGCGGCGCACGATGGCGCCGGTGATGTGGCGGTTGACGTAGGCGTTTCCGACCGCCACGCGATCCAGCCAGAGGTCGATCTCGTCCTGGTCAAGGGTGTGGATCCCGCCGGTCAGCCCGAAGGAGGTGGCGTTCTGCAAGACGATCGCCTCCTCCAGGTCCTTGGCGAACATCAGCCCCAGCACCGGCCCGAACAGTTCGGTCATGTGATACCAGGAACCCGGCCGCACCCCGGCTTTGAGGCCCGGCGACCACAGGGTCTGCGAGTCGTCCAACTGCCTGGGGGCGACCAGCCAGCGCTCGCCCTGGTCGAGTTGGGTCAGTCCGCGCCGCAGTTTGTCGCCGGGCGGTTCGATCAACGGCCCCATAGTGGTTGAGATGTCAACGCCGCGGCCGACCGAAAGCGACCGCACGGCATCGACCAATTGCCCGATGAAGCGCTTAGACCGGTAGACGGACCCCACCAGGATTCCCAACGACGCCGCCGAGCACTTCTGGCCGGCGTGTCCAAAGGCCGACTTGACCAGGTCCGAGACGGCCAGGTCCAGGTCCGCCGAAGGGGTCACGACAATCGAGTTCTTACCGGAGGTTTCGGCCAGCAGATGTAAGTCGTCGCGCCAAGAGGCGAACATCTGGGCGGTTTCGATCGAACCGGTCAACACCACCGTCTCGACGTCCCGATGGGTGACCAGCCGTTGGCCGAGGTCGTGGCCGGCGACATGGACCACCCGCAACACCTCCGCCGGCGCCCCGGCGCTGGCCAAGCCCTCGTGGATGGCGGCCACCGCCACCTCGACGCAACGCCTGGTCAGTTTGGCCGGTTTGATCAGCACCGGCGATCCGGCCGCCAGCGCCGCCATCACGCCGCCGACCGGAATGGCGACCGGGAAGTTCCAAGGCGGGATGACGGCGGTCACCTTCGAGGGCGTGAAGGCCAAACCCGGGATCTCGAGCGTCGCCTCGGCCGAGGCGGCGTAATAGCGGGCGAAGTCGATCGCCTCGGAGATCTCCGGATCGGCTTCGGCGACAGTCTTGCCGCCCTCGTGGGCCATGACGGTCAACAGTTTGCCGCGGGCCGCCTCCAAGGCCGCCGCGGCGGCCCTGAGCGCTTCCGCCCTGACGCCCACCGGCGTGGCCGCCCAAACCTGGCCGGCCGCCCGGGCCTGGGCGACGGCATCGTCGACCTGCTCCAAACTGGTCAACTCGGCGACCGCCTGCTCCGGCGGGTCGGCCGCCAACGCCGCCAAAGCCCAATCGCGGGTGGCCTGGACCGCGCCGTCGGAGTCCGGCTGGTTGTAAAAGCCTTCGGCCGGCGGCGGGACGACTTTGCCGCGCCGGGGCTCCAGGGAATACTTCTCGATTTCATCGACCGACAACCGGAACGCCGCCTCGGCCTTGGCCAACGGGTCGGCCACCGGCGCGAACGACTGGTGGAGGAAGTTCTGCGGCGCGGCGTTTTCCTCCAGGCGGCGCACCAGGTAGGCGATCGCCACGTCGAAGTCTTCGGCCGCGACCACCGGGGTGTAGAAGAGCACCGAGCCGGTGGTCCGCTTGACCGCCTCCGCCTGAGCCGGGGCCATACCTTGGAGCATTTCGAAATCGACCGACTTGGAAACCCCGCGCGTTTCGGCCAACAAGTGGGCCAGCGCCAGATGGAAAAGGTTGTGCCCGGCCACCCCGACCCGCAGGTTGCCCAGGCGCTCGGGCCTCAAAACCCAGTCGATGACGCGGACGTAGTTGGCGTCGACCGCCTCCTTGGTCGGGTAGATCGCCTGCTCCCAGCCGTGAAGCTGGCATTCGACCTGTTCCATCGACAAGTTCGCGCCCTTGACCAGCCTGATCTTGATCGGCGCGCCGCCGGCCGCCTGGCGCTTGTCGGCGAACGCCGCCAACTGCTCCATCGCGCCGAGGGCGTCCGGCAAATAGCACTGGATCACAATGCCGGCCTCCAGGCGCAAGAACTCGTCTTCCATCAGCGCCTGCTCAAAGGCGTCGAGGGTCAGGTCGAGGTCGCGGTACTCCTCCATGTCGAGATTGACGAAAGTGCCGGAGGCGCGCGCGGCGCGCAGCAGCGGGCGCAGGTGGCCCAGAATCCGCTTGACCGAACCGGGCCGGTCCCAGGTGACCAGTTGCGGGGCCAGCGACGAAATCTTGATCGAGACGTAGTCGACGTCCGGGCGGCGGACCAGGTTGATAGTGCGGTCAAGCCGCGCCGCCGCCTCTTTTTCGCCCAGAACCGCCTCGCCCAGCAGGTTCAGGTTCAGCCGGTAACCCTGCGCCTTGGAGCGGGCGATGTGCCGGGCCAGGGTCGGATCGGCCAGGTCGACCACCAAATGGCCGACCATCTGGCGCAGTCGGGCCCGCGCCACCGGCATGGCCAGCGCCGGCGCCAGCGGCGCGATCCGCCCGCCCAGGGTCATCGACAGCTTGTCGAAGGCGCCGACAAAGCCCGGCACGCGCGATCCCTGGGCCAGTTTCTTCAGCTCCCGGGCCGCCACCGCGTTGTCGTCGGGGCGGGCCACCCGGTCGACGAACGCCATGGTGAACTCCAGGCCTTGTTTGTCCTGGACCAGTTTGGCCAGCATCTTGGTCGAGGCCAGCTCTTTCGGCGAGGCCTGGCTGGCGGTGGCGGAGAACCACTGGCGGGCCAGCGCCACGGCTTGATCGACAAGTTCGGCCGGATTTGTTGCGGGGTTCTTGGGGTCATTAGTCGCCATCGTGCCATTTTGGGGCTTCCGAGGGGCCCAAGTCTTGTAAAGTTCCAGCCAAATGACGCGGAATTTGGCCAATGGCCCGCTGGGCGCGCTCGACCTGACCCCCGAGTTAATAGAGCTCTGGGGGGAGTTGCCCGGCGTCATGTTCGCGGTCAAAGACGCCCAGGGCCGCTATGTCGCGGTCAACCAGGCTTTTGTCCGCCGCTCCAGCGCCTCTAGCAAAGCCGAGGCGCTGGGGCGGACCGCCGGCCAATTATTCCTGCCCGAACTGGCCGAACGTTACGAGTCCCAAGACGCCGAGGTCATGGCCTCCGGTCGGCCGCGGCGCGGCGAATTGGAGATCATCCGGGCCCAGGGCGGCCAGCCCGGTTGGCACCTGACCACCAAACTGCCCTTGTTGCGCGGCACGCCGCCGAACCGGGCGCCGGTCGGCGTGGTCACCATTTCGACCGAGTTGTCGGTTTTGGGCTCCCCGCAAGGGGCGGGGGAGTCGTTGGCCCGCGTCGTCGAGGCCATCCGCCGTTCGTTGGACGATGCCGCCGGCCGGCTTCCGTCGGTTACCGAACTGGCGCTGTTGGCCGGTATGTCGGTCTCCGCGTTGGAGCGCAATATGCGGCGCGTGTTCGGGTTGGCGCCGCGCGCCTACATTCTCAAACAACGCATGGACCGCGCCATGGAACTCTTGGCCACCAGCGATCTGGCGATCGCCGAAGTGGCGGCCCGGACCGGGTTTTACGATCAGCCGACTTTCACCCGTCAACTGGGCCGGCTGACCGGCGAGACGCCGGCCGGCTTCCGCCGCCGCTCGCGCTCGCTGGCGGCCGGCTGAGCCGAACCGCCCGGGCGCGGCCCGCCGCGCCGTTGGCCGGGGACGGCGTCCGCCCGCGCCGGTTAGCCGGTCAGCCGGTCGCCGTCGAGGAGAACTGGACGGCGTAGAGCTTGGCGTAGAGCCCGCCCGCCGCCAACAGCTCGGCGTGCGTCCCGCGCTCGACCACCCGGCCGGCGTCCAGGACGACAATCTGGTCGGCGCCCCGGATAGTCGACAGGCGGTGGGCTATGACCAGCGAGGTGCGCCCGCGCAGCGCCTCGGCCAGGGCTTGCTGAACGGCCAGTTCGGATTCGGCGTCGAGATGGGCCGTGGCCTCGTCCAGGACCACGATTTCGGGGGCTTTGAGCAGCAGGCGGGCGATGGCGATGCGCTGGCGCTCGCCGCCGGACAGCCGATAGCCGCGATCTCCGACAACTGTGTCGAGCCCGGCCGGCAAATCGTGGGCGAAACCCGCCCGCGCCCGTTCGAGAGCCTCCCACAGTTCCGCCGGGCTGGCGCTTGGCCGCGCATAGAGCAAGTTGTCGCGCAGTGAACTGTGAAACAGATGGGCGTCTTGGCTGACGACTCCGACAGTCCGGTTGATTGACGCTCCGGTCAAGCCCCGGACATCTTGGCCGCACAGTTCGACCTGCCCGAGCGTCGCCTGGTAGAGCCGCGAGACCAGCAGCGACGCCGTCGACTTGCCCGCCCCGGAGGGCCCCACCAGGGCCAGCATCGACCCCCGCGGCACCTCGAAGGAGACGTCCCGCAGCGTCCACTCCGGCGGGTCGCCCGGGCTTTCGGGTCCGTCCGCCGCCCGGCCGGCGCCGTCGCCAACGCCGCGGCTGGCCGGGTCGGCGTCCGGCGGACGGGTCGGCTCGAGCGAGGCCAGGGACGCCTCGTCGGGGTCCGGATAACGGAACCAAACGCGGTCGAAACGGATTGCCGGGGCGCCGCCGGCGGCATCGTGCCATTTCAGACTCCGCGCCCTCGGAGCGTCGCGGACCAACGGGGGCAAGTCCAAGACTTCCAGCACCCGCTCGAACGACACCAACGTGGTCATCACGTCGACCTGCACGTTGGACAGGGCGGTGATCGGGCCGTAGAGCCGGTTCAGCAGCGTGACCAGGGCGACCACCACGCCGACTGTCAGTTCGCCGCGGATCGACAGCCGGCCGCCAAGGCCGTAGACCACGGCCACGGCGATCGACGCGACCAGCGTCATGCCGGTGCGGAAGGCGCTGGCGTACAGGGCCGATTTGACGCCGATCCGCCGGACGGCATCGGCGTTGGCGGCGTAGCCGGCCGACTCGCGGGCCGGATCGCCGTAGTTCTTGACCAAGGCGGCCCCGGCGACCGAGAAGCGCTCGGTCATGGTCTGGGACATGGCGGCGTTCAGGTCCATCGACTGGCGGGTGATCGCGGCCAGTTTGCGCCCAATCCAACGCACCGGCGCCACGAACACCGGCAGCAGCACTAATGACACCAGCGTGACCTTCCACGACATCGAGACCATCGCGGCGATCACGAACACAACTGTCAAAGTGTTGGACACCACCGAGGACAAAGTCGAGGTGAACGCCCGCTGGGCGCCCAGCACGTCGCCGTTCAGACGCTGTGTCAAGGCCCCGGTTTGGGTGCGGGAGAAGAAGCTCAGGCTGAGCGACTGGACGTGGTCGAAGACGCGGGTGCGCAGGTCGTAGATCAAGCCCTCGCCGATTTTGGCGCTGAGCAGGCGCTCGCCCAGGCCGAGCGCGGCCGCCAGGACGGCGATGCCGGCCAGCAACCCGGCCAGACCGATCACCAGGCCGAGCCGGCCCGGCTCGATGCCTTTGTCGATTATGGCGCTGTAGACCAATGGCGTCGCCGCCCCGAGTCCGGCGTCCACCGCGATCAGGACGAGGAACAGGGCGATCGGCCGGCGGTAGGGCCGGGCGAAGCCGAGGATTCGGCGCAATGTGGCGCGCGTCAGCCGACGGCTGGTGACTGAGGGGTCCTGGCGGAATGACCGAAACGTCGGTCCGCCGGCGGGCATTGACATGGCTTCAACCCTGCCACCTCGCCGGGTCTGGCGCGGGCCGGCGGCCATTTGGCCCGTTTCCGGGCGATGCGGTCGAGGCTCCGCCCGCCGCCCGCCGCCCACCGCCCACCTGGGGCGGGCCGGGCGACGGGCGGGCTTTGTCAGCCCGCGCCGTCCGGGCTGGTCGAGGAGCCGGCGGGCGCGGCGGCGCCT
>JAITKC010000319.1 GCA_031278665.1 Bifidobacteriaceae bacterium
TCTTTGTCGAAACTGGCCGCCAGGCCGAGCGGCCCGGGCGCCGAACGCCCGAACAGGCGGATCGGCCGGGCCGGCGGCGGGACCCGCGAACAGGCCGCGACCGCCCGCCGCGCCGGGCCGCACCGCCCCATCGCGGCGATCAGTGAGAAGGCCAGCCGATGCGCCCGCTCCGGGTCCAGCCAACGCAAGAACAGGTTGAACACAAGCCGATACACGGTCCCCCAGACTACCCGCCCGCCCGGCGGCGGCGAGCGTCTAACATTGCCGGGTGACCACGTTGACTGTTTCCGCCGCCGACCCCCGCGCGCTCGACGTCCAAATCCTCCTCACCGGCGCCGACGCCGAACACGGCGCGCCCGGTTTCGTCGCGGCCGATTCGCTCAAAGCCCTCGGCTTCGCCGCCGCCGCCGGCGAATTGGCGCGCCTGCCGGCCGCCGCCGTCGAAGGCGGCTTGGCCGCGCCGGTCTTGGCGGTGGTCGGCCTGGACCGGACGGACCAGCCGGAGGCTTTGCGCCGCGCGGTCGGCGCCGCGGTCAGGCGATTGGGCGCCGCCGCCATCGGTCTGGCCTTCGACCAGGCCGACCAGCCGGCCCGCCTGGCGGCGGTCCTCGAGGGGGCGTTGTTGGCGGCCGACGATGCCGCCGACCTGATTTTGGCTTTGCCAGCGGGCCCCGAAACCGCCCGCCGGGCCGCCCGGGCCATGGCCGCCCGGGCCAAGGCCGTGGCCGACGCCGTCAAACTGGCCCGCCGCCTGACCAACGAGCCGCCCAACCGGCTCTATCCGGAGACTTTCGCCGAACAGGCCGCCCAGGCGGTGGCCGGCCGGGCCGTCAAAGTCAAAGTCTTCGACGCCGAGGCGCTGGCCAAGGCCGGTTACGGCGGAATCCTGGCGGTCGGCCAAGGTTCGATCCACCCGCCCCGGTTGGTCAAGCTGACCTATTCGCCGTTGCGCGCCAAACGCCATGTCGCGCTGGTCGGCAAAGGCATCACCTTCGACTCGGGCGGGCTGTCGCTGAAGAGCCACGCCGGCATGGTGGCCATGAAAAGCGACATGGCCGGGGCGGCGGCGGCGCTGGGGGCCGTGCGGGCGGCATCGGACCTCAAAATACCGGTCAAAGTCACGGCCTACCTGTGCCTGGCCGAAAACATGCCGTCCGGCGCGGCCATCCGGCCGGGCGACGTGATCGTCCTCAAGGACGGCCACGCCGTCGAGGTCACCAACACCGACGCCGAGGGCCGCTTGGTCCTGGCCGACGGCATCGCCGCCGCCCGGGCGGCCCGGCCGGACCAGATAATCGACATCGCCACCCTGACCGGCGCCCAGGTCACGGCGCTGGGCACGCGCATCGCCGGCGTTATGGGCGCCGCCGAAGTGCGCGACCAGGTGGTGGCGGCGGCCGAGGCGGCCGGCGAGGGCGCCTGGGCCATGCCCTTGCCGGACGAACTGATCGACGTCTTCAAGTCGGAAGTCGCCGACTTCTCCAACGCCAACCTCTCGGACCGGGCCGCCGGCATGCTCAGCGCCGGGGTCTTCTTGCGCCAGTTCGCCGGCGACGCCGCCTGGGCGCACATCGATTGCGCCGGCCCAGCCTTCAACAGCGGCGAGCCGTTCGGCTACACCCCCAAAGGGGCGACCGGTTTCGGAGTCCGCACGCTAGTGCGCCACCTCCAAAACCTGGCCGCGCCCTCCTAACCGCCGCGATCAGGTCCAGGTCAGGGTGTTGGAGCAGGCGATCAAGGTGATCACCACGCCGTTGATGAGACCGGGCAGGTAGGGGTTGTTGGTCACCCGGTAGATCTTCCGCGAGATGACGGTGCTGGCGGGCAGGATCACGAGCAGCGGGATCAGCCAAAGAAGCACCATATTGCCCGTCGGCACGGCCATGAAACCGCTTGAGAAGAACCCGATGTACTGCACCAGCAGCAGAATCACCGCCGGCGCCACGTTGAAGGCCGCCAACAACGCGGTGTTGACCCATTCGCGTTCGCCGCCCTTCTTGGTGATCTTGACGAAGTTGATCGAGTTGGCGGCGATCGAGGCCATGATGTAGAAGACCAGCAAGAAGACCAGCGGCGGGAACAAGGACACCCAGATCACGCCCGGCGGGAAGGCCTTGACGGCCAGCACCCAGAGGCGGAAGTCGGCCTTGAAGAAGTAGTCGGCCAAGAACACGCAGGCGTAGGCGGCACCCACGGTGGCCAGCGCCAGCAAAACGGTCTTGCCGAGTTGTTTCCAAGGCATGGCGACGCCGCGCTCGGCCAATGAGATGTTGTTCTTGCGCAAGAACAGGAAGTAGAACGCCGTCAACATCGCCAAGGTGAACAAACCGCAGGCCAACGCCCAGGTGGCGACGCCATAAGGAGAGCTTTGCGGCCAGGGGTCCTTGGAGTAGGTGAACGAGTTCAGACCGGTCAGGATCGGCACGTAGGCGAGTGTGGCGAAGACCGCGCCGGCGCCCAGGGTGCCCCAGAACCAGGCTTTGCCGGCGCGGTTGGTCTCGCGAATCGCCACCACCTTGGAGGTCGCCAGCGACTGGAAGAAACGCAAACGGGTCATCAGAATTGTGAACGGCACAAGGAATATTCCGAAGCCGATCAGGCCGAGGAAGTTGAAGGCCTCTTTCCATTGCCAGACCTGGCTGGTCGCGGCGATCGGATTGGGCGCGCCCAGCGCGGCGTCGAAGAACTCGATCGTCGCGGTGGTCGAACGCTTCGAGAAATGGCTCCAGGGGTGGGTGATATTCGGGTTGTAAATCACCCGCAGCGCCTCGCCGCCGTCGACCGTCTCGCGGTAGACGGTCTCCGCCGCCCGCGCTTCGCCGGCCGGAGCCGATCCGAAGTTCAAGAACGACTGGGCGTTGGCGTATTTCAGGAAGTCGCGCGGCGGCGTCGCCTGGCCGGCCTCGTCGACGTCGGCGAAGAAGAACTCGTCATATCTCGGGGCGACGATGCCGACGTCGCGGCCGCCGTAGACGTTCGCCCAGTCCTCGGTCTCGGCGCTCTTGTAGGTCGCGTCGGCCGAGTTGAGCAGGACAGCGGCGATATATCCGGTGCCGAAGGCCTCGTCCATCTGGACGGCCGCGTTGGCCGACATTCCGCCCAGGGAGTGCCCGGTGATGCCGATCCTGGCGGCGTCGACGTAGTCCAGTCCGGCCAACATCTTGGCCGCCTGGTACATGCCGGTGGCGACGGTGCCGACGTCGGCGACGTTGTCAGACCAACCGTGCGAGTACATGTCCATGGACAAGACCACGAAGCCGCGCCGCGACAGTTCGACGTAGTTGGCGTCCTGCATCTCGCGGTTGTTGTACATGCCGTGGCTGACCACCACGGCCGGCGCCTTGTTTTCGGCCGTGGCGCCCTCGGGGACGAACAGCAGCCCGCTCATCTCGAGTCCGGGCGAGGTCTCCCAGCGCAGGTCTTTCATCTTGACGGCGCCGCCGGCGGTCTGGATCAAAGACACCGCGATCGCGCTGATCAACATCAACGCCAAGGCGCAGCAAAGCCAAACTTTCGACTTCTGGTATTTGCGGTCCACCTGATATCTCCCTCACAACGTGTGGCCAAGATCTCCGCCGGCTGGCGCCGCCCCGTCTTTGGAAGCAGTCGCGCGCCGCCAGATGATCGAATCTGACACCGGGTCGGCATTGACCCGATGACCTCAACGTAGCAGTCTGATCTGCGGCTTCAAGGGCCTTAGGGGCTAGTCGGCGGATTGCCCCGGGCGTCTGGCCGGCGGGCCCGCTGGGCCGCGTTCCAGTCGCGCAGGCGCTGCGGGTAACCGGTGAAATTGACGTCGTAGACGGGCAGGCCAAGCGAGATCGCGACCGAGCGGGCGGTGGCCGGATCCGGCACCCGGCGCCGGGTCCACTCGCCGGTGGTGGCGACCAGCAGCAAAGTGGTCTGAATGTGGTTGTTAGGCGGCTCGATATAGGCCTCGACTCCGACCCGGCTGGCCGCGAAAGCGGCCAAATGCTCGAGCGTCTCGCGTTTGGCGTCCGCCGCCGCCGGCCCGGGCGGACGGACGTCGTAGCGCCTGCGCTTGCCGAACGGGCGCCAACTCACACCGAGAGCCTAGCAAGTCGTGCCAAAATTGATCCCAGACAAGCGCCCTTCGCGGGCCGCCCAGCCGACCGACCAAGAAAGGCGCCATCACAGTGGCCGAATCGCCAATTCACGACATCGTCATA
Source organism: Bifidobacteriaceae bacterium (assembly GCA_031278665.1). Taxonomy (GTDB): domain Bacteria; phylum Actinomycetota; class Actinomycetes; order Actinomycetales; family WQXJ01; genus JAIRTF01. The sequence continues at coordinate 4,191 of JAITKC010000319.1, forward strand.
CTCGGCGCCGGCAGCGGCGGCTACGCCGCCGCCCTGCGCGCCGCCCAGGTGGGCGTGGATGTGGCCTTGGTCGAAGCCGACAAAGTCGGCGGGACCTGCCTGCACCGCGGCTGTATTCCGACCAAGGCGATGTTGCACTCGGCCGAAATCGCCGACCAGGTCCGCGATTCGGCCAAATTCGGCGTCCGCTCGCGGCTCGACGGGATCGACCTGGACGGTGTCAACGCCTTCAAACGCGGCGTCGTCGACCGGCTTTACAAGGGCTTGCGGGGGCTGATCGCGGGGCGCGGCGTGAACCTGGTCGAAGGACGCGGCGAAGTCGTCTCGCCCAGGCAAGTTAGAGTCGCGGGCGAACTGATCGAAGGCCGCCAACTGATCCTGGCGACGGGCTCGCACGCCCGCTCGCTGCCCGGGTTGGCGATTGAGGGCCGGGTCATGACCTCCGACCAGGCCCTCGCCCTGGATTGGGCGCCGCGGAACCCGATTGTGTTGGGCGGCGGGGTGATCGGACTCGAGTTCGCCTCGTTGTGGTCCTCTTTCGGCGCCCGGCCGGTGATAGTCGAGGCGCTTGAGCGCCTCGCCCCAAACGAGGACCTGGCCGTGTCGAAACAACTCGAGCGCGCGTTCAGGCGGCGCGGCATCGGCTTCAAAGTCGGCGCCAAAGTGGTCGACGTCTGGCAAAGCCAAGACGAAGTGGGCATCCGGTTGGAGAACGGCGAGGAGTTGAGCGGCGACCTGTTGTTGGTGGCGGTCGGGCGGGGGCCCAACACCGACGCCGTCGGCTTCGAACAACTCGGCCTCGAACTGGACCTAGGCTTTGTGGTGGCCGATCGGCAATTGCGGACCAACGTGGCCGGAGTCTGGGCGGTCGGCGACATAGTGCCGGGTCTGCAGTTGGCCCACCGCGGTTTCGCCCAAGGCATCGCCGCGGCCGAGCGGATCGCCGGCCTGCGGCCGCCGCCGCTGATCGAGGCCGGCATTCCGCGCGTCACCTACTGCGACCCCGAGATCGCCTCGGTCGGCCTGACCGAGGCCGCCGCCAAATCCGAACACGGGGCCGACGCCATCGAGACGGTTGAATACAACCTCGCCGGCAACGGCCGCAGCCAAGTGCTCGGCGCCCAGGGCTTCGTCAAACTGGTGCGACTGGCCGGCGGGCCGGTGCTCGGCGTCCACCTGATCGGCGCCCGGGTCGGCGAATTAATCGGCGAAGCCCAACTAATCGTCAATTGGGAGGCCCACCCCGAAGACGTGGCCGAATTGGTGCACGCCCACCCCACCCAGGACGAGGCCATCGGCGAGGCCTTCCTGGCCTTGGCCGGCAAGCCACTGCACGCCCACGTCTGAACAGCACAATCGAAGACAACCAGAATCGGAGCGATGATGTCCCAGGCAGTTCCCATGCCAGCCCTCGGCGAATCGGTGACCGAAGGCACGGTCACGCAGTGGCTCAAGCGGGTGGGCGACCGCGTGGCGGTCGACGAGCCGCTGCTCGAGATTTCGACCGACAAAGTCGACACCGAGATCCCCTCGCCCGTCGCCGGCGTGCTGCTGGAGATCCTGGTCCCGGAGGACGATGTGGCCGCTGTCGGCGCCATCATGGCGCTGGTGGGCGAGCCCGGCCAGGCGCCGGCGGCGCCAGCTGACGCCGCCC
>JAITKC010000356.1 GCA_031278665.1 Bifidobacteriaceae bacterium
CGCGACCGGCGCGTCACCGAGGCCGAATTGCGCCGCCAGGCGCTTGAGCCGACCGAAATCGAGATGGCCGAACAGCGCCAGTTGGCGGCCCGGCGGCGCCGCATGGCGACGGCGGTGGCGTTGGTCGCGGCCGGGTTGACCGGCGCCGGCCTGTTCCGGCTGATCGGGCCGGGTTCGCTGGTCGGCGGCGCCCTGGGGCGCCAGGATCGCTCGGTCGCCGACTTGGCGCGGCTGGTCGCCGGCGGTTGGCTGGAGCAGGGCCTGGGCGAGCCCGGCCCCGGCGACCCCTTCAACGCCGTCGTCGCCCTGGCGACAGCGCTCTGCCTGGGCGATGGCGTAGCCGCCGTCAAACTGATGTTGCTGGCGGCGCCGCTGGCGGCGGCCTTGGGAGCCTGGTTCGCGGCCGGGGCGGCCACCCGGTCGGTCTGGGTCAGGGGCTGGGCGGCCCTGTTCTATTTGGCGGCGCCGGCGCTGTGGGCGGCCCTGGCGGACGGCCGGCTGGGCGCGGTGGTCGCGCATGCGGCCCTGCCCTGGGCGATGCTCGGGGTGGTCCGCGCCATCGGCGTCAACCGGCTCGATCTGCGGCCGGCCGTGGTCGACGCCGACGGCGAGGTCCGCCGCGCCGTGGCCGCGCCCCGGACCGGTTCTTTGGCGGCGGCGGCCTTCGCCGGCCTGGCCTTCGCGGCCGCGGCCGCCGGCAGCCCGTCGTTGCTGGCCCCCGGCCTGGTGGCGCTGGCGGCGGTGGCCGTCCTGGCCGGCCGGGGCCGGCGGGCGCGCCTGGTCTGGGTGGGCCTGCCGGCTTTGGCGTTGTTCGGGCCGGCGATTTGGCGGGCCTGGGAGGACGGGCAATGGCGGGCGTTGTTGGCCGACCCGGGACCGGTCCTCGGTTACCAGCCGGCGCCGTTCTGGTTGCAGCTATTGGGTTGGCCCGGGCGCCCGGCTTTGCCCGGGTTGATTCCGGAGGCCTGGGCCGGGCCGGCGGCGGCCGCCGTCACAGCCGGTCTGGTGGTCGCGGCGGCCCTGAGCCTGTTCCGGCCCGGATCGGCCGTCCGAGCGGTCCGGTTCGGCTGGCTGACCGTCGTCCTGGGCGGCGCGGCGATCTGGGGTCTCGACCGTCTGGCCGTCACAGTCGACGGCTTGGCGGCCACCCCGGCCTGGACCGGCGGGGTCTGCTCGCTGGTCTTGGCCGGCTGGCTGATCGCGGCCGCGTCTGGGTTCGGCGGAGCCGTCGGCGAACCGGGCGGCCGCCGTCACGGCGTCAAGACGGCGTTCGCGGCCGTCGGGGTGGCGGCGCTGGTGGCCGGTCCGGTGGCGGGTTGCGCCGTCGACCTCTGGCAGCAAGCGAACCGGTCCGACGTGCGGCGCGCCGCCACGGCCGCGGTGCCGGCGATCGTCGCCGCCGAAGCGGACAGCGCCTTGGCCGGTTACGCTCTGGCCGTCGCCACGCTCCCGGCCGCCGATGCCGCGGACGCCGCCGATGCCGCGGACGCCGCCGCCGGCCCGGCGTTGACCTGGGAGGTCATCCGGGGCGCCGGGCGCCAAATAACCGACTCCGAGGGCCTGGCCGGCGCCCGGCGTCTAGTCGGCCTGCCCGGCGAGTTGACTCCTCCCGACGCCGCCGACCAGGCCGTCAACCAGGCTCTGGCGGCGATCGCGGCCCGCAACCCGGGCGACGCGGCCGCCCGGCTGGCGGTTTACGGCATCGGCTTCGTCTTGGTCGACGCCGGCGAGACCGCCTTGGCCGGGGCGATGGACGCCACCCCCGGTTTGACCCGGGTGCGCGAGGGGCAGGAGGGCTCGGTGGTTTGGCGGGTCGCCCCCGACGGTCTCGAATTCGAGGGTCTGACGGCCGGCGAGGCCGGCCGGCTCCAGGTGGTCTCCGCCGACGGCGCGGCGGTCGCCATCGGCGGCGGTCCGGACGTCGAACAGACGGCCGACTTGCCGGACGGCCCGGCCGGGCGCAGTCTGGTGTTGGCCGAGCGGGCCGATCCGCGCTGGCGGGCCACTTTGGACGGCAGCCCGCTGACGCCGGCCCGGACCCAGGGGGAGTGGCGCCAAGTTTTCGAGTTGCCGGCCGGAGACGGGCGGCTGCGCGTCTGGTACGCGCCGATCTGGCAATTCGGCCTGGTCCAAGCGGCGGTGGCGATCTTGGCCGGACTGCTCGCCCTGCCGATTCGCCGGAGCGTCGGCGCGCGGGAGGATGACTGATGAGAGCGCTCAAACGGCTCGGCGCGATCGTCTGGGCGATGATCCTGGCGGCGGCGACGGCCGGATTGGTCGCGGCCGACGTCTATTGGCCGCCGGCCGGCGCCCAGCCGGGTAGTCCGGCGGTGATCGAAGTGCCGCCCGGCGACCGGACCGTGGTGTGCCCCGGCAGCCTCAAACTGCCCGGCGACGGCGAGGGCGCGGTGGTCTACGATCCGCTTTTCGACCCCAACCCGACCGCGGTCGAGTCGATTAGCCGGGGCCTGGTGGCCGGCGGCGACGGCGGCCAGGCGCAAGCCCTCGGCGAAACCGCGGCGCCGACCCGTTTGAGCGGCCAAGGCCGCGCGGTCAGCGTCGTCAACGGACTGGTCGGCGACGCGCCGACCAGTTTGACCGCGTTCGTCGGCGCCGCCGGCGCGGCACCGCCGGTCGCCGCCGGCGCCACTTTCCAGCACCTCGGCGACGGCGACTTGCGCGGGGTCGCCGCCACCGCTTGCGCCGCCGGCGGGGCCGACGCCTGGGTGGTGGCCGGGTCGACTGAGACCGGATCGTCGGCCCGCCTGCTGTTGACCAACGCCGGGCTGACAAACGTGCGGGCCGACCTGTCGCTTTGGGACGGCGCCGGGCCGGTCGAGGCGGTCGGTCTGACGGGGCTGATGGTGCCGCCGCGATCGCAGCGGGCGATCCTGCTCGAAGGCTATGTCGGCGGCGCCTCGCGCCTGGCCGTCCGGGTCACCGCCTCCGGCGGCGACCTGGCCGTGTTCCTGCAGCACTCGCGCCTGCAGGGGTTAGTCCAAGGCGGGGTCGAATTGGCCGCCCCGGGCCAGGGGCCGGCGCTTGAGGCGCTGGTGGGGGGCTTGGACGTGACCGCCTCGGATTTCGACTCGGCCAGGACGTCGGCGCTGCGGGTGCTCAATCCGGGCGACCAGGTCGCCAGCGTCAGCGTCGAACTGTGGGGGCCGGACGGCCCGACCAGCCTGCCCGGCCTCGAAGAGGCCCAAGTCAACCCCGGGGTGGTGGCGGACTTGTCGCTCGGCGGCCTGCCCGAGGGCCGTTACGCCGCCCTGATCCGGTCCGATCAGCCGATTGTGGCGGCCGGCCTGTCACTGCGGTCCGGCGGCGAGGGCGAGGTCGAGGAGTTCGCCTGGACGGCCACGGCCGCCGCCGCCGCCGCGGGCTATGTCGCCCTGCCGACCGCCGATCTGACGCCGCTGCTGGTGACCTCGGCGGCGGCCGACACCGCGTTGGTCCTCACACCGATAGACCAGGCCGGCCGATTGGGCCAGGCCAAGACGATCGCCGTCGCCGCCCAGACCAGCCAGGCCCTCGACTTGGCGGCGATGGGCGCGGATGGGGACGCGGCGGCCGTCCAGTTCCGCTGGGCGGGGCCGGCCGGCGCCTTGGCGTTGATCGTCTCGGCCGAGGACGAAGCCGGTCAGATGATCTCGGCGTTCACCCCGCCGGCGGTCTCGGTCGCCACGACCGAGGTCGCGATCCACCCGTCCCGGCCCTGAGGCCGCCGCCTCGGGTTTTGCCCGCGCCGCCCGGCCGGCTCACTCGCGCCAGGCGCCGCCGCCGGCGCTTGCGCTTGCGGTCGCGTACTCAATGGCCCTGACCTGCTCTAACGACTCGGCATCGGCCACCAGCAGGCCGGCGGCGGAGGCGACGTAGACGAATTCGCCAATCCTCATCCCGCGCACCGAGACCCATTGGTCGGACCAGGCGGCCGGCAATTCGAAGACCCGGCGCGCCTCGAAGCCGACGGCCGGGTCGTAGCCGTAGACCAGGTAGTCCATCGTCGTCCCGCCGTTGACCGAATCCCAGGATCGCACGGGGAAGCCGATCAGGCCCCGGGAGGGATCGACCAGCACCGCCCGATGGTCGAATAGGGCGTCCGAATCGTCGTAGTTCACCGGCCAGGAATCGCGCAACGTCACGTCGCGCGGGTCGGACACGTCGAACAGGGCCAGTTTCAACGCGCCGGTCAAACCGACCTCGTCGCCGGCGTAGCCGAGTCCGATCAACTCGCCGTCGCCCCAGGGGTGCAAATAGGAGCTGAAACCGGTGATCTTGAGCGCGCTTAGGACTTGGGGCGCCGCCGGGTCGGCCAAATCGATCGCGAACAAGGGATCGGTCTGCAAGAAGGTCACCACATAGCCGATCGGCCCGGCGAACCGGACGGACTGCACCGACTCGCCGCTGACCAGCGAGTCGATTTTGCCCAGCGGCGCGAGGTCCGGACCCAGCACGAACAGGCTGGAGCGGGTGCCGACCCCCTCCCAGGCGCCGATCGTGGTGGCGACGCGCAGATTCGACTCGTATTCGTCGAGCGCGAACTGGCCGACGATCGATCCGGCGACGGCGCCCTCGGCGGCCACCGCCAGTTCGCCGTCGCCCAGCGACATCCGGATCAACTCGGTCACCGACGTGGTCGAACTGGACCCGATCCCGATCTGGGCCAACAATCCGGTCAGTGGCTCGGCGCGCCACCGGGTGGAGGCCAGGTAAAGGTTCTGCGGGCTCATGTAGACGGTTTGGGTGCCGCCCAGGACCGCCTGTTGGCTGATCCGCTTGCCGCCGGCCACGTCGATGGCGCTGACGACGGTGTATTCGGCCGACGTCGGGTCGGACCAGATCGCCAGGTCGGCGGCGGCCATGACGGCGGTGTCGCCGTCTTTGGTCAGGCACGGCGCGTAACTGGCCGGGTCGTCCCGATCGGTCGCGGCCTGGTCTGCCAGCCAATAGTTCGAGACCACGTAGAGTTTGCCGTCGGCCAAGCGCGACGTCTGGTACCAGCCGTCTTGGCCGAGGCTGGTCGTCAGCCGCGGCCGGCCCGGGTCGGCCACGTCGTAAAGCAGCGCCAGCGTGTCGTTTTTCTCCGGAATCCAAGCCAGTTCCGCTTCCGCGGTTTCGTCCGCGGCCGGCTGGATCGGGTTCCTTGAGCGCTGCACCAAGACGGCCAGCACGTCATCGTGTAACAAGATGTCGCTGATCGACCAATACGAGTCGACATAGGAGTTCGGGTCCAATTCCGGCAGGTCCGGCGCGGTGTCGATGCGGGCCAACTCTTGGCTGCCGGCCCCATCCGCCCGGACCAGCACCACCTGCGCGTCGGAGACCGTGAAGATGGTGCGCCCGTCGGTCTTGACGATGTCGCCCTCGTCGATCCCCTCAACCTGGACGTTAGTCGATGTGAAGGAGTCGTCGGCCGAGGAGGACGAGTAGTCCGGCTGGAGTTCGATTCCGGACGAATCGGCGTAGTCGTCGGCCGCGCCGGAGACGGCCAGGCCGCTTTCCCGGCCGGCGGCCGTGGAGCCTTCCCAGTCGGTTTGCCGCCAGACCCCCTCCAGGGCGGCGTAGACGGCGTCGTAATTGGCCGGCTGGGCGACCACCGGATCGGCCGGTTGGATCGCGGCCGGGTCCGCCGTCAGACTCGGGCCCCGGACGGTGGCGTAGACCACCACGCCGACTAGCGCGACGGCGGCGACGGCGGCGGCCGAAACCAGCGGCAGGCCGATCCGGCGCCGGGGCGCGGGGCCTTGGTCGCGGCCGGCCGGGCCGGCCCGGCCTTGGCGGCGGCGGGCGCGCCGGGGCGACAGGTGGCCGGTTTCGGGGCCGGGCGCCGCCGCTCCGGGCCCGCCCGCCGGCGCTCCGAAGCCGCCCGATGACGCGCCGGGCGCGTCCGGCGCCGTCGGCTCGGCTCGCAGCCGTTCGCCCAGGCGGCCGACCAGTTCTGGGCTGGGCCGCATTTGATCGCGCATTTGGCGGAAAATCGGGTCATTCATCGAAAATCTCCTCCCGGAGTTGGTCACGCATTTCCGACCGGCCGCGGCTGAGCCGCATTTTGACCGCCGCCGGCGACAAGTCGAGCAGTTGGGCGATCTCGGCGACGGGCAGGTCTTCGAAGTAGAACAGGTGCAGCACCGTGCGGGCGGACTCGGTCAGGCGGCTCATGGCCCGGAAAATGGCGTCTTGGCGTTCGGTGGCGAAAGTGAACGCGGCGGCGGCCGGTGCCGGCGGATCGTCCGCTGTCAGCGGCACGACTCGCATTCGCCAGGACGACGTCGCGACGCGCCGGGCGATATTCAAGGTGGTGCGCAATAACCAGGCTTTGCGATGCTCTTCGCTGTGGCAGCGCGGCTGGACTCGGTGGTAGGCCAGGAAGACCTCTTGGAAGACGTCCTCGGCGTCCCCCCGGCAGGCCGTGTGGGTGGCGGCGACGGCGTGGACCATGTCGCCGTGCCGCGCGATCACGGCCTCGGTCCGCGTCAGGGCGTCAGGCGTCGCCGGCGCGGCGAACAGCGGCTCGCCCGCGGCGCCGGGCGCCGGCGCCTGGGCGAAGGCAAACGCGGCCGGGGCGGCGCCAGGCGGCCCAGCGAACTGGGGCCCGCCGGCGGCGCCTGGCGCCGGCGGGAGCGGCGCGGCATCGGGAAATGGCGAGGCGGCCCAGGCGGGCGGCGGCGCGGAGGTTTGGTCCGCCAATCGGTCATCGAGTCCCAACGCAACTCTCCTTCGCATTTGCTTGGCCGTCAGCCCGGTAATCCTCGCCGTCCCCGTTCCGGCGACTCACCGGTAACTCCGTCTAGGCCCCGAAAAGGTAACGCGCCGCTCGCTTCGGGCGGGCGCGCCACGCCGCTCAGCCCCAGGGGTCGGGCCGGGCGAAGCCGGGGTCGACGTCCTCCGGGGGCATCCGCCAAAGATGTCCCAACTGCTCCACTATCACGTCGAGGACCAGCAGCCCGAGGTCGCGGGCGTCGGCCGCGCGAGCCTCAATCGGGCGGCGGTATAAGACGATCCGGTCCGGCAGGCCGTCGGCGGCGGGGAAAGACCGAGCCAGGGGGACGCCGTCCTCCCAGGCGGGTCCCTCGGACGGCGGCACGTCCTCGACCGCCACCTGCAGGCGGGCGAGCCGGCGGCGCCACTGCCGCTCAAGGCGGCGCAGGGCGGCGCGGGTGTGCTCGTCGAAGCGCTCGGCGCGGCTCAGCGCCGCCGGCAGGCCGGGCGGAAGCAGCGGGCCGCGGGGACCGCGACCGCGCCGGTCGCGACGCCGGCCGGCGTCGCGCGGCGGCAACTTGGCCGGAGCGGTCAGCTCGCGGCTGGATTGGCGCGGGCGGCGGAACACCTCCCCAGGCTACCGCGCCGGGCTGGCCCGGCGTGGCGTCGCGCCGGCGGCCGGCCGGCGCGTTACCCTGCCAGGGTGGTTGAGATTCGGCGTCGCTGTAAGCATGTCGGTTGTCCGGGTGAGCCGGTGGCGACGATGACCTATACCTATCGGGACGCGACGGCCGTGCTCGGCCCGCTGGCGGCGGTGGCCGACCCGCTCGGTTACGACCTCTGCGCCCGCCACGCCGAGCAGGTCGTGCCGCCGCGCGGATGGGAGGTCATTCGCCTGGCCCCGCGGATGGAGCCGGCCGGCCGGACCGACGACGAGTTGGCGGCGCTGGCCGAATCGGTGCGCGAGCGCGGCCGGGCGCGCCAGGGCGGCGGCTACCCCGACTCGGTGGCCGTCAGCGGCTCGCGCCACGGCCACCTGCGGCTGGTCCCCGGTTCCTGACCGGCCGGCGCGGGATGGTCTGGCGCGGGCGGCGTGATAGATTGCCGCCCGATGGCGATTGGTCGGACGAGCGCGGGGAGGTGGGCTGTGGGCGGCGGCGCGGCGCGGCGGTCGCGGCCGGCGCCGGGCGGGTGGCGTCGAGCCGTCGCCATCGTCGTCATCGCGCTGGCCGACCTGATCAGCGCCCTGGCCGCGATGATCCCTTTGGCGCTGGCGTTCATGTGGGCCGCCCAAATCGCGATCGACTGGTTTGGCGCGCCCTGGCCGGACGTCGTGGACCCGGACGAGAAGGACTTTGCCTGGGCCGCGGCTTTCCACGGGCTAATCGGACTGGCGCTGGCGCTGCTGCCGGCCCTGGCCGCCAATGCCGCGCTGCGGCGCTGGGCGGGGGTTAGGGCGCGCTGGTTGGCGGCCGCCGCCTGGGCGGCGCTGGCCGTTCCCTGGCTGTTCTGGCTGATCTTCCCCCAGGCCGCGGAAGCCATCTGGTATTGGCTCCGCCACCTCTGACTGTGCCCGCTGAGCGCGCCAATCCAGCCGCCAGCCGACCGCTCCGGCCTAGTTGCCGCCGCGCGACGCCGGCCGGCCGCTTCCGCCTATTGAGGGCGGCGGCTCAAAGTCGGCGGCGCTCGACAGCGCCGCGAGCGCGACCCAGCCCACCCGGGACGCCGACTCGGCGCCACCGGAACCGCC
>JAITKC010000120.1 GCA_031278665.1 Bifidobacteriaceae bacterium
GGCTTGTGTCGATGGTCTCCTATCTGCGCGACCGCGGCAGCGTGCGGCTGACCGAAATCGCCGAACGCTTCGACATCGACCCGCTCGAGGTCCATCGCGACCTCTATCTGCTGTGGACGGACGTCGGGCGCAGCCGGGCCGGCGGCGACCTGCTCGACTTCGCCTGGTCGGACGACGAATCCGAAGTCGCCCTGGTGGACTCGCAAGGTCTGGACCGACCGGCCCGGCTGTCCAACGTCGAAGCGGTCACGTTAATCGCGGCGCTGCGTTCAGTCGAACAGGCGGGCGGTTTGAGCGAGGCCTCGGCGGCTGGATCGGCCAGGGCCAAACTGGAGGCGGCCCTGGGCTCGGCCGGCGGCCTCGATTTCAGCCTCCCGGAGGGCGGGCCGGCGCTGGCCGCGTTGCGCCGGGCGATCGCCGAGGGCAGGGGGCTGACCTTCGACTATGTCAACCAGGCCGGCTCGCCGAGCCGGCGCCGGGTCGACCCGCTGGAGGTGTTCGACGCCGGGGACCATTGGCTGGCGGCGGCCTGGGACCTGGACGCGGAGGCGGAGCGGCATTTCCGGGTCGACCGGATGACCAATGCCCGGTTGACGCCGGAAAAGGCGGGCTCCCACCCCTACCGGCCGCGCCGAAGCGGCTGGTCGACCCGCGCCGAACTAGTGGTCGACGCGGTCTTCGCGGCCCCGGAGCGTTGGCGGGCGGAGGAACTGGAGACTTTGGCGCCGCCGCTGGCGCTGGCCGACGGCGCCGTGCAGGTCAGGCTCGGTGTGGTCAACCCGGACTGGATAACCGCGATGGCGTTGGGCGGCGGCGGCGCGATCGAGGTGCTCAGCCCACCCGAATTGCGCCGTCGGATCGCGGCAGCGGCCGAGTCCGCGCTTCGGTAGGCTGTGGGCTCGTGTGGTTTTGGTTGTGGACCGGGCTGATCGCGGCCTGGCTGGCCGGCGCGTTCCGCGGCCTGCGCCGGCCGCGCCATCGCACCGCCTCTGACGCTTGGGCGGTCCTGGGCGGACGCCGGGACGGTTGAGATGGCGGTGCTGGGCGTTGTCGTCAACCCGACGGCTGGCAAGGGCAAAGCGGAGAACCAAGGCGCCCGGGTCGCCGCCCTGATCAAGGCCCGCGGCCACGAGGTGGTCGACCTGTCGGCCCCCGATCTGGCGGGCGCCCACGCCTCGGCCCGCCAGGCGGTCGTCGATGGCGTCGACGCCTTGATCGTGGCGGGCGGCGACGGCATGACCCACCTGGGCGTCAACGTGGTGGCGGGCACGACTTTGCCGCTCGGCATTATCCCGCTCGGCACCGGCAACGACGTGGCCCGCATTCTCGGCTTGCCGAGGCACGACCTGGAGGCTTCGGTCGAGGCGATCGAGCGCGGACTCGAAGACGGCCCCCGCCTGATCGACGCCGTGCGCGTCAGCGACACCAGCCATTCGATGTCGGAGTGGTACGCGGGCGTGCTCTCGGCCGGCTTCGACGCCGCCGTCAACGCCACCGCCAACCGGCTGAGCTGGCCGCGCGGCGAGTCGGTCTACGTCCGGGCGTTGTTCAAGGAACTGGCCCATTACAAGCCGTACGGCTTCGAAATCGACATCGACGGCGAACTGGCCTGGCAGTCGGCGGCCGCGCTGGTGGCGGTGGCGAACGGCTCCGACATCGGCGGCGGCATGCACATCGCCCCCGACGCCAGCCTCGACGACGGGCTGTTGGACGTGGTGATCGCCGGCCCGGTTTCGACGGCCACGCTGCTGACCGTCTTCCCCAGGGTCTACCGGGGCACCCACGTCACCCATCCGGCGGTCAGCATCTTGCGCGGCCGCGAGGTCACCGTCAAGGCCCGGCCGGACCTCGGCTTGGCGCCGCCCGACGCCCACACCGACGGCGAGAAGATCGGCCCGCTGCCGCTGTCGTGCCGCTGCGAGCCCGGCGCGTTGAGGGTGTTGGCGGGGCGGGCGTGACCTCGCCGGCCGAGGCCTTCGCCGCGTTCAAGGACCGTCAGCGCCAGGCGCCGCTCGACCGCTTCGCCGCCGGGCTCGGCTTTCCGCTCGACCCCTATCAGCGCGAGGCCTGCCTGGGCCTGGCGGCCGGGGAGTCGGTCTTGGTGGCCGCGCCAACGGGCGCCGGCAAAACTGTGGTGGCCCTGTTCGGCATCGACCAAGCCCTCGGCGTCGAACCGGGCCTCGGCCTCGACCCGGCGGGCGGCGGACCGCCAGCCGCCGCCGCCGCGCCGCCCGTCCGGGCCCGCCCCGGTTCGCGCCGTCGGGCTTTTTACACCACGCCGATCAAGGCCTTGTCGAACCAAAAGTTTCGCGAGTTGTCGGCCCGCTACGGCCAAGACTCGGTTGGGCTGTTGACCGGCGACCAGTCGATCCGGCCGGACGCGCCGGTCGTGGTGATGACCACCGAAGTGCTGCGCAACATGCTTTACGCCGACGCCGGGGCTTTGGCCTCGCTGGCCCTGGTGGTCCTGGACGAGGTCCACTACCTGGCCGACCGGTTTCGCGGCCCGGTCTGGGAAGAGGTCTTGATCCAGTTGCCGCAGTCCGTCCAAGTCGTCGCCTTGTCGGCGACGGTCTCCAACGCCGAGGAGTTCGGCGAATGGCTGTCGGTGGTCCGAGGCGTGGTGCGGGTCGTGGTCTGCGACATTCGGCCGGTGCCGTTGTGGCAGCACGTGCTGACCGAGGAGGGGCTGAAAGACCTCTACGCGCCGACTGCCGGCGGCCGCCAGTCGACCAGCCTCAACCCCGAGTTGGCGCTGATCGGGCAGCGCCCGGCCGGGCGCCCGCGTCGCGGTCGGCCGGGGGCGGCCCGTCCCGGACCGGTCCCAGGCGGCCGCGGCGGCGGGCTGAAGGCCCGAACCTTGCCCCGCTTCGCGGTGGTCGAGGCGCTCGACCGCGAGGCGCTATTGCCGGCGATCTACTTCGTCTTCTCGCGCGCCGGCTGCCAGGCGGCGGCCGAACAGTGCCGGTCGGCCGGCTTGGTTCTGACCGACCAGCGCGAGGCCCGCCAGATCAGGCGGGTGTTGGAACGCCGGGCGCTGGCGTTGGCGCCGGGCGACCTCGGGGTGATCGCCTTCGGCGATTTCCTGGCCGGCGCGACGGCCGGTTTCGCGCCCCACCACGCCGGAATGCTGCCGCTGTTCAAGGAGGCGGTGGAGGAGTTGTTTCAGGCCGGTCTGCTGAAGGTCGTGTTCGCCACCGAGACCCTGGCCCTGGGCATCAACATGCCGGCCCGCACGGTCGTCATAGACCGCTTGGACAAATGGGACGGCGTCGCCCACGCCGACTTGACGCCGGGCGAGTACACCCAGCTGACCGGCCGGGCCGGCCGGCGCGGGATCGATGTCGAGGGCCACGCCGTGGCGGTCGCCGGCCCGCGCCTGGCGCCGGCCAAAGTGGTGCCGCTGGCCTCCAAGCGGACCTATCCGCTTCGCAGCGCCTTCCGTCCGACTTACAATATGGCGGTCAACCTGACCGGGCGGCTGGGGGGCGAACAGGCCCGCCAGGTGCTCGGGCTGTCCTTCGCCCAGTTCCAGGCCGACCGTTCGGTGGTCGGCTTGACCGACCAGCTTCGCCGTCTCGACCAGGCGATTGACGGCTACGCCCAGGCGATGCGCTGCCAGCGCGGCGACTTCGCGGCCTACTTGCGGCTGCGCGACCAACTCGGGGCGGCCGAACAGGCCGCCGCCAAATCGCGGGCGTCGAGGCGGCGCGACGAGACCCGCCACGTCGTGGCCCAGCTCAGGCGCGGCGACGTCCTCGAGTTGGCCGGCGGCCGACGGCCGGACCTGGTCCTGGTGGTCCACCCCGGCAAGGCTGGGGCGGGCCGGCCGGTGGTGCTGACCGAGGCTGGCAAATCGCGCCGGGTGGCCTTGAAAGACTCCGGCGCCAGGCGGCTTGGCCACCTCAAACTGAAGGGCGGCGACGCGGTCCGATCCGCCGACGAGCGTTCTCGGATGGCCGCGCGACTGGCCGCCTGGGCGGCCGATGCCGGCCTGACCGGCGCCGCCGCCAGCCGCCCGCCGGCGCGGCGGGCGCCGGGCGACGGGCTGGGACCGACGGCGCCGGGCGACGGGCTGGAACCGACGCCGCCGGGCGACGGACTGGAACCGACGGCATCGG
>JAITKC010000168.1 GCA_031278665.1 Bifidobacteriaceae bacterium
CGATTTGGGAGGCCACTGGGCTGGGGGAGCGATGGTCCGATTGGGCCTTGGCCGGCGGGCCGCGCGGCACTCGCGCCGACGCCGACCTCGACGCGGTGCTGGCCCTGTTCGCCGCCGCCAGCCGTCACGACGCCCGAAAACCGGGGTCGGGACCGGCTGGTTTCGCCGCCTATCTGGAGGCCCAAGAGGTTCCGAGCGACACAATCGCCGCCCAGGCGCCGCCGGGCGACCGCGTCACGGTTTCAACCGCCGCCGCGGCCGTGGGGCGCGAATGGGAACTGGTGGCGCTGGTCGGCCTGCAAGAAGACGTCTGGCCGGACCTCCGTCTGCGCGACACCTTGTTGGGGGCCGGTCAACTGGCCGACATCGTGGACGGCAAAGACGCCGCCGCGCCCGGCGCCGCCCGGCGCCGCGAAGTGCTCGATGACGAGGTCCGGAGCCTGGCTTTGGCTCTGACCCGGGCGCGCGGCGAGGTTTTGGCGGTGGCGGTGGCGAACAGCGAGGAGCAGCCGTCGCGCTTCTTCGACTGGCTGGCCGGCGATTCCCCGACGGCGTCGGGCGACGGCCGGGCGGATGATCGACACTGGCCTTTCGACCTGCGCGGCATCGTCGCCGAGGCGCGGGCGACGTTGGCCGGGCCGGGGGCGCCGGGCGGGCCGGCGGTGCCGGGCGGGCTGGCGGTGCTGGGCGAGCCGGGCGGGGCGGCGGTGCTGGGCGAGCCGGGCGGGGCGGCGCGGCCGGGCGGGCCGGGCGGGCCGGGCGGGCTGGCGCGGCTCGGGGGAGGGCGCGGCCTTGCGGACGAAGGGTCGGATTTGGGCGCGGCGCGAGCGGACGCGGCCCGGGTGTTGGCGGCGCTGGCCGCGCTTGGGGTCGAAGGCGCCAACCCGGCCGACTGGCCGGGGCTGGTCGAGCCGTCCCGGCCGGGCGGGGTCTACGGCGACCGGCAAGTGCCGGTGCTCAGCCCCTCGAAAGTCGAGTCGCTGGCGGACTGTCCGCTGGTCTGGGCGCTGGAAAAAGTCGGCGGCGCCCGGCCGGCCGGCGACCGGGCGACGCTCGGCAGCTTGATCCACTGGCTGGCCCAGCGCCACCCCAAAGACGGCCCGGACCAGATGGAACGGCACTTGCGCGAGCACTGGCCCGAACTCGGTCTGCCGGACGGCTATTCGAGTCGTCGGTTATTGGAGGAGGCCGCCCGGATGGCCCGACGCCTGGGGGTTTACCAACAAGCCCATCCAGATTTGCTGGCCAACGAGGTCGAGATCGTGCCCGCGCCGGCCGCTTTGCCGGTCCGCCTGGTCGGACGGATCGACCGCCTGGAGGCGGTCGGAGACGGCCAGGTGCGGGTGGTCGACTTCAAGACCGGCAGCCAGATTCCGGGCTTCGGCCAGGCTCAACGCAACGCCCAATTGGGCAGCTACCAGGTGGCGGTGAACTCGGGAATGGTTCCGCCGCATCGGCGGGCGGGCGAGGCGGCGCTGGTCTACCTCCGCGGCGGGTCCGCCGGGCCGGCCGAACGCCGTCAGCCGCCCCTGCCCGGGCCGGGCGAGCCCAACTGGATGATCGACTTGCTTCGCCAATGCGCCCGGGACGCCGCCGGCCCGTCCTATCAGGCGCGGCCCGGCCCGCACTGCCGCCACTGCCGCGTCAAGACCTGCTGTCCGGCGTGGCCGGAGGGCAAGCAGGTGATCGCGTGAGCGCCGAATATTCGGCCGCCCGTCTGGCCAAGTTGATCAGACATGACGCCGTGCCGACCGACGCGCAAGCCGAAGTGGTTCAGGCCCCGCTGTCCTCGCAGTTAGTGGTGGCCGGCGCCGGCGCCGGCAAGACGTTTGTGATGGCGCTGCGGGCGGCTTACCTGGTGGCCAACGGCAAAGTCCGGCCGGATGAGATCCTGGGGCTGACCTTCACCCGGAAGGCGGCCGCGAAATTGGGACAGGATATCCGGGCGGCGCTGGCCTGTTTGCCGAAGGAGCTTTCGGGCGGCCAGGACACGGCGCCGCCGGTGGTGTCGACTTACGACGCCTACGCCTCCTCGCTAGTTCGCGGCCACGGGCTGCGGGTGGGCGCCGACCCGGACGCGCGGATCGTGACCGAGGCCCAGCGCTGGCAACTGGCCAGAGACGTGGTGGAGGGCTGGCAAGGCGACCCGGAGGCCGATGTCGAAGCGTCCTGGCTGGTCAGCCTCCTGTTGGCGCTGGCCGACCAATGCGCCGACAACGAGGTCGAGCCGGAACGCCTGGTCGAATGGTTCGACCAGGCGATCACAGACCTGGCGGACAAGGGCCCGGGTCGCAATCCGCAGACCGGCCGGATGAACAAGGCGCTGCCCGCCGGCGTCAAGAGCGCCATCGCGGCGCTGACCAACCGGCGGGCGGCGGCCCGCCTGATCGGGCGGTACCGCGAACGCAAAGCCGAAGTCGGGGCGATGGACTTCGCCGACCAGGCGGCTTGGGCGCGACTTGTGACCCGGGGCGAACCGGGCGCCGCCGTGGTTGCGGCCGAGCGCGACCGGTTCAAAGCGGTGGTGCTGGACGAGTTCCAAGACACATCGACCTCCCAGATCGACTTCCTGAGCGCCCTGTTCGGGCCGATCCCGGTGATGGCGGTCGGCGACCCGAATCAGTCGATCTACGGTTGGAGGGGGGCCTCGGCGGCGGCGCTCGACGTCTTCATGGAGTCCTTCGGCCGGGTCGACCAGACTGGGCGGCGCCGCCCGCCGGCGGTCTTGCGGCTGGCGATGGCGCGGCGCAACGACAAGGCGATTCTGGCGGTGGCCAATCGGCTGGTGGATCCCCTGAAGAGGGGAGGACCGACAGACCCGCCCGAACTGGTGGCCCGGCCCGGGGCCGGTCTCGGCCGGGTCGACGCCGCCTACTTCGAGACCCGCGACCAAGAGGCCGAAGCCGTCGCCGCTTATTTGAGCGAGCACTGGGCCGGTTCGCTGGACCGGCCGGCGCCGGCGACCGCCGCGGTGCTGGTGCGCGCGCGCTCGCAGATCGACCCGATCGTCGCCGCGCTGGAGGCGGCCGGACTGGACTATCAGGTGATCGGCCGAGGCGGCCTGCTGCGCGTTCCCGAAGTCCGCGACGTGGTCAGCGCCCTGTCCGCGAGCCAGGACTTGACTAGGGGCGACGCCTTCATGCGGCTGGCGGCTTCGCCGCGCTTCGCGCTCGGCGTCCGCGATCTGGACGCGCTAGCCCAGTTGGCCCGGCGGTCGCAGGACGAATCCGAGGCCGCGGCGGCGCGGGACGAATCCGAGGCCCTGGCGGCGCGGGACCACGCGCCGCTCGGCGCCGAGCGCGCGACTGTGCTGGACGCGCTGGAGACGCTGGCGACGCTGACGACGCTGACCTCGCCGGACCCGCTGGAAGCCCGGCACCAGCCGGACCGGCCGGAAGCGGCCCACGCCCCGGGGTCGCCGGGCGGACCGGAGCCGCCGGGCGGACCTGAGCGTGCGGGCGGACCGGAGCCGGCGGGCGGACCGGAGCCGCCGGGCGGACTTGAGCCGGCGGAACTCGCCGACGGCTCGCAGTGGCCGGAAGGTCCGCAAGCGACGGCTTTGGCGGGCGGCGAAGCGGTTCGCGAGGCGCACGGAATCAGTCCGACCGGGCTGGGCCGCCTGCGCCGCATCGCCCGCGTGCTCCGGCGGATCAGGCGGGCAACCGCCTATCTGAGTTTGCCGGAGCTGGTCCTGGAGGCCGAACGGGCGCTTGGCCTGGACATCGATTTGCTGGCCGGGCCCGGTCCAACCGGACGCGGCCAAATCGATCGGCTGGTGCGCGAGGCCCACAACTACAGCCAAGGCCAAGACGGCGCCAGCCTGGCCGGATTCCTCGAGTGGTTGGAGGCGGAGGAGACCTACTCGGACGGTTTGGACCTGGCCGAGGCGCCTGCGCCGGCCGGCGCGGTCCAACTGTTGACAGTTCACGGCGCCAAAGGACTCGAATGGGACGTGGTTTGCGTGCCCGGGATGGTCGAGGGCCGCTTCCCGGCCGTCGCCTTCAAAGAAGTCGACGGCGATCGCTGGCCGGAGGGGCTCGGTTGGCTGAGCGACGCCAGGCGGCCCGGGGCCAGCGGCGGTCTGCCCTGGCCGCTGCGGCTCGACCGGGGCGTGTTGCCGGATTTCCAACACCAAGAAGCCGGCGACGTGGTCGCGCTGGGGCAGGAGTTCGAGTCCTTCAAGAGCCGAGTCGGCGACTATTTCTTGGCCGAGGACCGCCGCGTCGCCTACGTGGCGGTCACCCGCGCCAAGACCCATCTGTTCCTCAGCGGCTCGTGGGTCAGCGGCGACGGCCAAAGCCGCACCCGGCCGTCGCTGTTCCTGACGGAACTAGTCGAGGCGGGTCTGATCAGCGACGCCGACTGGGCCGACGAGCCCGCCAAAGCCGAACCGCGCTGGACCGGCGCGACCGGGTCTGCCCCGCGACCGCGCGGTCCGGATGCCAGCCAACTAGGCGCCGGCGGTTCGGGCGTAAGCGGTTCGGAGGTCGGCGGTTCGAGCCCAGGCGGTTCGGGTGTCGGCGGTTCGGACGCGGGCGGGCCGGACGCCGGCGGGGCGGACGCCGGCGGGGCGTCGGCGGGCGATCCAGACGTGGCGGCGGCGGACGGCATCGGACGGGGTTTCGCGGTCTGGCCGTCGGAGCATCCGGCCGGCCGGCGCGAGGCCGCCTTGGTTTCGGCCGCCGATGCCGTCAACCGGTTTTGGGAGGAGTTGTTCGGCGGGCGTCGCGTCGCCCTGGACCGCGCCTTGACTGTGCTCGATGAGCTTGGGTCGGACCTGGCGGCGCGCGCCGCCCTGCTGCTGCGCGAACGGGCGAGGGAGGTGGCGGAGCAGACCGTCGTCCTGCCGGAGCAGAACTCGGCCACCACTTTGATCGCTCTGGCCGAGGGCGGCGCCCGGGCGCTGCGGGCGCTGCGCCGGCCGGTTCCGGACCAGCCCAGCCGCGGCGCCGGGCTGGGCGAGGAGTTCCACCGCCGGGCGGCCCTGGAATTGGCCGCCGAGGCGGGACGCCCGGTGCGCCAGGACATGCTCGACTCCTCGTTACTTGTCGGCGGACAAGCCGATTCGGCCGCCGCCGCCCAACTGAACCGCCTGATGGACGCCTTCCGGCAGTCGCGCTGGATGAGCGGCGCCGATGTCTTACAGGCCGTTGAGACGGAACTGGAAGTCGAGTTGCTCGGGCGGGCGGTCGTCGCCCGGATCGACGCGGTGTTCCGCGACCCCGAGGGCCGCTGGGTGGTGGTGGATTGGAAGACCGGCCGCTCCGAACGCGGGCTGGCCAAACCAGTCCACATTGAGCAGGTCCGGCTCTATCAAGCGGCTTTGGCCGTCAAGAACGGTGTCGGCCCAGAAGAGATAGGAGGTTATGTCCACTACATCATGGAGAATCTGTCGGTCCCGGTGACCTGCCCGCCGGATTACCTGTCGCGTCTGGCCGAACGGCTGGCGTAGAGCCCGTCGGCGATCCGGGCCGCTCCAACGCTTCGGTTTCGTCGTTGGCCGCGGCCGCCGCGATGTCGGCCGGCGCCTCAGAGTCGTCTTTGAGGAAATCGGGCAAGAACGCCTGGGTCAGTTCCTGCGAGTCCGGCTCGTCGTCGGACTGTCGGGCCTGAGCCTCGGCGGGCTCAGCGGCGGACGCGGCGGACTCGGCGGGGTCAGCGGGGTCAGCGGGGTCAGCGGGGTCGGCGGGGTCGGCGGAGTCGGCCGGGTCGGCGGGGTCGGCGGGGTCGGCGGGGTCGGCGGCGGACCCGGCGGAATCCGCCTTGCGGTCGGCTGGCCCGGCTTCGGCCGGACTTGGGTCGATCGCCTCGGCGTCAGCCGGAGAATAGGCGTCGTCCCAGGTGGGAGCAGTCTTCTGGGATTGGTTTCCCCACAGGTCGACGCCTGCCTCGGTGACCGCTTGGCGTTTGGGCGCGAACTGGGACTTGGGCGCCTGATCCGGCCTGGACGCCGGCGCGGGCGTGATCGCCGGCCCAAGCTTGATCGCCGGCCCGGGCTCGATCAGCGGCCCGGACTCGACCGCCGGCCCGGACTTGATCGGCGGCGCGGACTTGATCGGCGGCGCGGACTTGATCGGCGGCGCGCCGGCCGGCGCGCCGGGCGTTCGCGCGGACGTGGGCGGCGGCCAGTCGGCCGCGGCGGCATCGG
>JAITKC010000298.1 GCA_031278665.1 Bifidobacteriaceae bacterium
GGCGACAGTCGAGTATCTGTCCATGGCCGCCCCGACTCAGCCCGGAGTTTTCGGGTCTGCCGCCCGCCTGTCCGCGTCCGCCGCCGCCTGGACCCTGGGGCCGGCTCTGGCGCTGATGATTGTGTATGGCTTCGGCGGGCCAGTCCTCTGGCTATTGAGTGAGCGCCGCCGGGCGGCGCCGTCGGACGGCCCGGCTGAGCCCGGCCGAGCCGAGCCGGGCCAAGACGCTTAGTCTGGGAAGATGAAAATCGGTTTCATCGGCGCCGGAACCATGGCCGGCGCGATTATCACGGGGATTATCGACTCGGGTTTGGTCGGCCCGGACGCGATCGGGGCGCACGATCCGGACGCCGGCAAACTGAGGGACCTGGCGGAGGCGACCAAAATCGTCGCCTACGCCGGCAACGAAGAGGTCGTGGCGGCATCGGACATCGTGGTCTTGGCCGTCAAGCCGCAATATCTGTCCGGCCTGCTGGAGCGGCTGGCCGGCCAACTGATCGCCAAACGGCCGCTGGTGGTCTCAATCGCGGCCGGCGTGACACTCAGACAGATCGACGGCTGGCTGGGGCCGGACGTGCCGGTGGTCCGGGTGATGCCGAATATCAACGCGACCGTCGGCCGGGGCATGGCGGCGGTCACGGCAAACGCTGTCGCCACGGACTCCCAGATCGAGTCGGTCCTCGAGTTGTTCGGGTCGGTCGGCAAGGCCGTCCGGCTCGAGGAACGGCTCTTCCCGGCCTTCACGGCGGTGGCCGGCTCCTCGCCGGCCTGGGTCTTCTTATTCGTCGACGCGCTGGCCCGCGGCGCCCTGGCGGCCGGCATGACCAAACGCGAGGCGCGCGACGCCGCCACCCAGGCGGTGCTCGGCTCGGCGGCGCTGCTGGCGGCGACCGGCGAGCACCCGTGGGAGCTGATCGACAAAGTGTCCTCGCCCGGCGGGACCACCGTGGCCGGGATGAACGTCCTCGAAGATCGCGGGTTCTCGGCCGCGGTGGTGGCGGCTGTGGCCGCGACCGTCCAACGCGACCGCGAACTGGGCCAAAACTAGCTTTTCTAGCCCTTCAAGACCGCGGTCAGCTTGACCGGATTGTGGTCCGAGAACTCGAAACCGGCGTCGATCGTCTGGACCGCCTTGACTTCGACGTTGGGCGAGGCGATGAAGCCGTCGATGCCGTAAAGCTGGTTGTTCCCGTCCCAGGGCGCGTCGTTGAGGCGAGAGGTCGGCGCCGTGGCATCGTTGGCCACAGTCCAGCCAGCCGCGAAAACCGAGGCGTCGAACTCGCCCGGCGTCCAGTTGTCGGAGACTTTGGGATAGTCGACGCCCGGGAACGACTGGTTGAAATCGCCGCCGGCGATGACGTAGTTGCCGGCGGCGTATTCGGCTTCGACCAGTTTGACCAGTTCGGCCATCTGGGCGGCCCGCCCGGCGCCGTCCTCATAAGCCTCCAGATGCAAGTTGACCAGCACCAGATCTTTGCCCCCCGCCACCGCGACGCGCTCGACCAGCAGGCAGCGCTTCAAGTTGAACAGCCGCACCGGCCACTTGAACGGCACCGGCAGGGCGACTCGGGTGGCGCTGGCGACGTCCAGCCCGGTGATCGTCACCAGGCCGGAGTCGACTTTGCCGATCGGCGGCCAGGGATAGGGCGTGAACATCGACTTGAAGTTCGGGGCGTAGGCGCCCCGCCCGCCCAAAGCGTCCTCGATCCGGGTGACCTGGTCGATCCCGTAGGAGCGGTGGGAGTCGGAGTCGACTTCCTGAAGGAGGTAAACGTCCGCCGGCGTCTGTTTGAGGAAAGCGACTATTCCGTCGAGGTTGGCTTGGACATCCGCCCGGTCCGGCGGGCGGACCATGTCGCCGCCGTCCATGAAGAAGTCTTGGTCTTTGCCGAGCCCGCCGTAGCCGATGTTGAAGCTGAGCAGCGTCAACTCCGTGCCGGCCGACGGTTCCGGCAGGCTGGCTTGGCCGGAGACGACGAGCGCCTCGCTGGCCTTGGGCCGGTACTCGGTGAGGCTGGCGACGCCGAAGAAGGCGACCGCGGCCACAACCGCCACCAGGACAAGCGTGCCGATGAGTTTCAATAGCCTGCGCATAAGATCGAGTCTATGGCCGCGACCAGGTTCACAATTCAAACGGTTTGCACCGGCAACATTTGCCGCTCGCCAATGGCCGCCGCGGTGTTGACGGCTCATTTGGACGATGCCGAGTTGTCGGGTTTGGTCGCCGTCCGCTCGTCCGGCGTCTCGGCTGAGGAGGACGGCAACCCGATCGACGCCCGGGCGGCCAAGGCCCTGCGCCGGCGCGGCTATCAGCCGGACCCGCGCCATCGCGCCCATCGCATCACCCGGGGCGAGCTTGAGACCACGGATCTGATTTTGGCCGCCGCCTTCAACCATTACCGCGGGCTGGTGGCGCGCGGGGCCGATCCGTCCAAACTGAGGATGCTGCGGCAGTTCGATCCGGCGGCCGGCGGCGCCCCGCCCGGCTGGGAGCTGGACATCGAAGACCCTTGGTACGGCGGCGAGCGCGACTTCGAACTGGCTTTGGATCAGATCGAGGCGGCCGCCCCCGGCGTCCTGGAGCACGTCCGTGGCCTGCTCTGACGAGGTCGGCGCCGGGCCGACCGACGCCTGGTTCGAGTGCGCCTGCGGCGGGCGGCATTGGGGTTTGGCGGGCGCGGCCGGGCTGCTGATCGGCCGGGGGCGCGAGGTTTTGTTACAACTGCGCGGGGCGCGTTCGCACCACGGCGGCTCCTGGGGTCTGCCGGGCGGCGCCCGCCGTCGGGGCGAGACTCCCCTGGGGACGGCTCTCAGGGAGGCGCGCGAGGAGGCCGGCGTGGACGCGGCCGGGCTGGCGCCCCGCTGGTGGTCGATCGCCGACCACGGCGGCTGGGCCTACACAACTATCGCGGCCGAGGCCGGGCCGGACCTCGATGTCTCGGCGGGACCGGCCAACTGGGAGACCGAAGCGCTTGAGTGGGTCGACCGCGACCAGGTCGCGGACCGGAATCTGCATCCCGGCCTGGCCGCGGCCTGGCCGGTCCTCGAATCGAACCTGGGGCGCCGGCTGGCCGTCATAGTCGACGCCGCCAATGTGGTCGGCACGCGGCCCGACGGCTGGTGGAAGGACCGCGCGGGCGCCGCCGCCCGCCTGCGCGACCAACTGGAGCGGCTGGCCGGCGAGGGCTTGGCGAACATTTGGTCGGACAGCCCAAACGGCTGGTACCCGGAAGTCACGATGGTCGTCGAAGACCGGGCCCGCGGCATCGGGCAAGGCCGGGGCGTGCGGGTGGTGGCGGCGCCGGGCGAAGGCGACGACGAGATCGCCGCCCAAGCCCGCCTGGCCGCCCGGGCCGGGCGCGGGCCGGTGCTGGTCGCCACCGCGGACAAGGGCCTGATCGCCCGCCTGCCCACCGGCGGCCCAGGGGTCTGCGCCGTCCTCCCCCCAGCCCGCCTACTCTCCCTAATCGCCTAACCACTGCCCTCAAGGGCTTTGGGCGAAGTCGGCGGTTGGCGGGTGTTCGCGCTGGATTGGCTGTTGTGTCGATTCCGCTTATTGGGGGTGGCCGTTCCGATGACGCCGGGCCGGCGTCCCGGGTGGGCTAAGACGGGCATGCGGCGGTGTCAAGCGCCGCCGCCTCCGCGCGCCAACCCGGCCGCTTCGACTTGGGGCTTTGCCCGAAGCCCTGCCTCGCGGACCTGGTGGCGCCCGCCGGCCTGTCTCTGACGTTGGATCGCGCCCGCGCGCTCGCCCTGGCCTGCCGCCGGCGGCTTTAAGCCGCCGCCCGAGGCCGGCGCCCCGGCCCGACCCGGATCCAGAACGACAGTTCCGGCGCTCTCCCGCGTCGAGGCTCACGATTGCCGCGACTACGTCATCGACACCGACAATTCTTGTGGCTTTTTGCATCGAGACCGACAATTCTTCTGGCTTTTTGCATCGACACCGACAATTTCTAGGAGGGCTTTTCGCGTTGTCGCAGGTCAGGCGGTCGCGACTGTTTTCGGGACCAGAAGAATTGTCGGTCTCGATTCAAAACGCCAGGGAAATTGTCGGTCTCGATGCGTTCGACCAGAAGAATTGTCGGTCTCGATGCGTTTCGCCCTAGAAATTGTCGGTCTCGATGCGTTCGACCAGGGAAATTGTCGGTGTCGATGCGTTTCGCCCTAGAAATTGTCGGTCTCGATGCGTTTC
>JAITKC010000378.1 GCA_031278665.1 Bifidobacteriaceae bacterium
GTGACCGCCTCGGTGCAACCCGAACACGCCATGGACGACCGCGACGTGGCCGAACGCCACTGGCCGACAAGTTACGAGCGGGCTTTTCCGCTGCGCTCCCTACTTCGCGCCGGGGCGCGGTTGGCCTTCGGCTCCGACGCGCCCGTCGCGCCGCTGGACCCCTGGGTCGCGATCGCGGCCGCCGTCAGCCGCAGCCGCGACGGCCGCGAACCCTGGCTGGCCGGCGAGGCGATCTCGGTGCGCGAGGCGATCATGGCGTCCTCACGCGGCCGGTTCACCCCTCGAGTCGGCGAAGTCGGCGACTTGCAGCTGGTCGCGGACAATCCCCTGACGATCGGCGCCGACCGCCTTAGGCGCCTACCGGTGGCGGCGACTTGGCTGGCCGGACGCTTGACCCACAACAGGCAATGACCACCCCGCTCAAAGAGGAGACAAATATGACAAGCCTGCTGGCCCGCAACTACGCTCCCCTGCCCGTGACGCTGACCAGCGGCGCCGGCGTGTGGGTCAAGGACGTGGCGGGCCGGACCTACTTGGACTGCCTGGCGGCTTATTCGGCGGTCAACTTTGGCCATTGCCACCCCGACTTGGTGGCGGCCGCCCACCGTCAACTCGACCGGCTCACTTTGACCAGCCGGGCCTTCGACAACGACCAGCTCGAGCCCTTCGCGCGCGAGTTGACCGACCTGACCGGCACGCAAATGATGCTGCCGATGAACACGGGCGCCGAGGCCGTCGAATCGGCCGTCAAACTGGCCCGGGCCTGGGCCGAGCGGGTCAAAGGGGTGGGCGAAAACCAATCCAACATTGTCGTGATGGACAACAACTTCCACGGCCGGACCACCACTATCGTCTCGTTCAGCTCCGATCCCCTGGCCCGGCGCAACTTTGGGCCGTTCACGCCTGGCTTCCGGTCCGTCCCATTCGGCGATCGGGCCGCTTTGGCGGCCGCCCTGGATGAGAACACGGCCGCGATTCTGCTTGAGCCCGTCCAGGGCGAGGCCGGCGTCATCATCCCGCCGGAGGGATATTTGGCCGAGGCCCGGGCCTTGGCCACGGCGGCCGGCGCGCTGTTGGTGATCGACGAGATCCAGGCCGGGTTGGGGCGCACCGGCGCCGTCTTGGAGTCCGGCCGTCAAGGCGTCACAGCCGACCTGATCTGCCTCGGCAAGGCGCTGGGCGGCGGCATCATGCCCACTTCCGCCGTGGTGGGCCGCGCCGAGGTGCTCGGAGTGCTAAGGCCCGGCGAACACGGCTCGACTTTCGGCGGCAATCCGCTGGCGGCCGCCGTCGGCCGCGCCGTGGTCGGGCTGCTGCGGGACGGTTGGCCGCAGGCGGCGGCGCGGGAACGCGGCGCGCAGCTTAGGGCCGGGTTGGACCAGTTAGGCGGTTTGGGCGTCGATGCCGTCCGGTCGGTCGGCTTGTGGGCCGGGCTCGACGTCGATCCGGCTTTGGGCACGGCCCGCGAAATCTGTCTGCGTCTGGCCGATGAGGGGGTGTTGGCCAAGGACACGCGCCAGCAAACCATCCGGCTGGCGCCTCCCCTGGTAATCAGCCCGGACCAGGTGGAACAGTTGCTGGCGGCGCTCAGGCGCGCTCTGCGCGCCCAGGCGTCCTAGTCCGCGACACGCCCCCGCCCGCCGGCCCGCCCGCGAACGGGTCGCCGGCCGAGGCGGCCGCCGAAGCCGGGGGCGGCGGGGTCAGGATGCGGCCAACAGGTCGACGACGAAGATCAGCGTCGAGTTTGGCGGGATCGAGCCGACCTCCTCATCGCCGTAGCCCAGGTCGGGCGGGATGACCAGCAGCACCTGGCTTCCGACCGGCATTCCGGTCAGGCCGTCGGTCCAGCCTTGGATCACCCCGGTCAGCGGGAAGGTGGCTGGATCGGCGCCGTCCCAAGAGCTGTCGAACTCGGTTCCGTCCCAAAGCCATCCCGTGTAGTTCGCCACCACCGACTGACTCGCCTCGACCGCTTGGCCCGAACCCTTGATCAGCAAACGGCTGACCAGTTCGGCGGGCGGGTCGACGCCCTCGGGAATCGAGATCGACGGCTTGCCATCGGAGTCGAGCGCGACCGTCGGCAAACTCGGGTCGTCTTGGGCGACGGCTTCGCCCTCGGCGCGTTTGGGGATCGCCTGGGCGCTGACAATTGTCAACGCCAAAAGGTAGGTCACCGACTGCGAAGCGGCGGCGTCGGCATCGTCGGCGGACTCCGCCGGGGCCGTGAACGCGGCGATGATTTGGGCGCCGACCCTTTGTCCGTTGATCGCCTCCCAGACGTAGTCGCCGGTCACCAGCTCCTCGGTCATCTGATAAGCCTGGGGGGCCCCGCCCTCATAGGTCGAAGCCAAGGTCTGGCCGGCTTCGCCGTCAACGATCACGTAGTCGAGCATGACGTTGTCGCCAGGCTTGACCTCGGCGCCGTCGCCCGCTGTGACGACCCGGGAGGCGCTTTCCACGTCCAAATTGAACGGTTTGTCGAACTCAAGGCCGGGCGGGTCGCCATCGACCCATTCGACGGCCGCCAAAGCATTGGACTGCGACGACTCATCGTACAGGGCGCCGGAGGCGGCGCCCGGCTCGGCGCCGTCACCGGAGCAGGACGCGATCGACATGACAACCGACACCAGGGCGAGGGACGCCACAGCCGCGGCCGCCCGCGGCGCGCCAACCAGACTCTTGTTCACGAGGGCTCCTTAGTTTCAAGCAACCCGGTCAGCCTACCGGCCCAAGCCGATCATCGG
>JAITKC010000009.1 GCA_031278665.1 Bifidobacteriaceae bacterium
CCGTCCCCCCGGCCCCCCGCCCCCCCGGCCGGTCCGGCCAGTCCGGAGGACGCCAAATGGCCGCCGATGACGCCGAACGTGTCGGGCGGCATCGACAAATAGAAGACCCGCCGCCCGCCGGTGCCGAAATCGCGGTCGGACGCCTCGAGGACCTGGCGCAACCGGGCGTAGACGCGCGGGTCGTCGGCATCGCCGGAGATATAGGTGGTCGAGGCGATCAACTGCTCCCAAACCCGCTGGCGAAAGGGCGTTCGGGCGCCGGCGGCGACGGCCGCGTGGGTGTGGCCGACGAACTGGGCCGTGGTCCACTCCGAGCGGGCCACGCCGGTCAGCGAAAACCCGGCCGGCAGCAGACCCCGGTTGGCCAGGTCGTAAACCGCCGGCAGGATCTTCCGCCGGGCCAGATCGCCGGTCGCCCCGAAGATCGTCAGCGCGCAGGGCGGCGGGATCCTGGGAACGCGCCGGTCGAGCGGGTCGACCAGCGGATTGGCGGTCATCTGGCGGCGGCGATCGACTGGCGTGCGGCCTCGGCGACGTGTTCGGCGGTGAACCCTTGGGCGGCGAACAACTCGCCGGCCGGCGCCGAGGCGCCGTAACCCTCGACCGACAGACAGCGCCCGGCGTCCCCGACCAAACCGCGCCACGGCATCGCGATCCCGGCCTCGACCGAGACGCGGGCCCGGACGGCGGCCGGGAGCACGTCTTCGCGGTACTCCGGGGTCTGCTCCGCCCACCACTCCAGACACGGCGCCGACACGACCCGCGCCCCGATCCCCTCGCCGGCCAGCAGTTTGCGGGCGGCCAGGGCCAGCCGAACCTCCGAACCGGTGGCGATCAGCAGCACGTCGATCTTCGCCAGCGGCGAGTCGGCCAGCACATAGGCGCCGCCGGAGACGTCGCCGGCGGCGCCGTAACCCTCCGCCAGCCGGTCGAACACCGGCAGGTTCTGGCGCGACAAGATCAAAGCGGCCGGTCGGCGGCGGGCCAGCAGGTGGAGCCAGGCCCAGGCGACCTCGTTGGCGTCGGCCGGGCGGATCACGTCCAGGCCCGGCACCGCCCTGAGCGAGGCCAACTGCTCGACCGGCTGATGGGTCGGGCCGTCCTCGCCCACGCCGATCGAGTCATGCGTCCAGACGAACGTCACCGGCAGGCCCATCAAAGCCGTCAACCGGACCGATCCGCGCATATAGTCGCTGAACACCAGGAACGTGCCGCCGTAGGGCAGGGTTGGGCCGTGTAGGGCGATGCCGTTGAGGATCGCCCCCATGGCGTGTTCGCGCACCCCGAAGTGGATGGTCCGCCCGCCCGGGTTGTCCGGCAGGAACGAGGTTTCGCCGGCGATGGTGGTGTTGTTGGAGCCGGCCAAGTCGGCCGAACCGCCCCACAACTCCGGCAAGGCCGGTCCCAGCGCCGCCAACACCTTTCCCGATGCCGCCCGCGTCGCCAGTTCGGTTCCGCCGGCGAATGCCGGCAACAGGTCCTCGACGTCGAACGGCAATTCGCCGGCGTGCAGGCGGTCCCAGAGCGCGGCCCGCTCCGGCTGGGCCACCCGCCATTCCTCGAACCGGGCCCGCCAGGCGATATGGGTTTTGGCGCCCCGGTCGCGGGCCCGCCGGGTGATCGCCAACACTTCGGCCGGGACGTTGAAGGACTTGTCCGGGTCGAGCCCGAGCGCCCGCTTGAGTCCGGCCACCTCGGTCGGCCCGAGTTTGGAGCCGTGGATGGCGCCGGTGTTCTGTTTGGTCGGGGACGGCCAGCCGATTATTGAGCGCAGGAGCACTAGCGACGGCCGTCCGGTCTCGTGTTTGGCGGCCGTCAGGGCCTGATACAGGGCCTCGTAGTCCTCGTGGTAGCGTCCGCCGCTGGTCCAATCGACTGTTTGGGTGTGCCAGCCGTAGGCCTCGTAGCGCCCGACCACGTCTTCGGTGAAGGCGACGTTCGTGTCGCCCTCGATCGAGATCCGGTTTTGGTCGAACAACACCACCAAGTTGCCCAGTTTCTGGGTTCCGGCCAGCGACGAGGCCTCGGAGGAGATACCCTCCTCGAGGTCGCCCTCGCCGGCCACCACCCAGATCGTGTGGTCGAAAAGGCTCTCCGGGCTGGAAGGCGGCCGGTCGGCGCCGGCGGGGCCGGCGGCATCGGCGGGGCTGGCGGCACTGGCGGGCGGGTCGAACAGGTGGCGCTCGCGGCGCGCGGCCATGGCCATTCCGACGGCGCTGGCCAGACCCTGGCCGAGCGGCCCGGTGGACATCTCGACCCCGGGGGTCAACCCGAGTTCGGGATGGCCGGGGGTTATCGAACCGGCCGTGCGCAACGCCTCCAGGTCATCTAGCGAGATGTCGTAGCCGGCCAGATAGAGCTGGACGTAGAGCATGATCGAGGAGTGCCCGGCGCTGAGCACAAAGCGATCGCGGCCGGGCCAGGCGGGGTCGCCCGGATCGTGTCTCATCAGGCGTTGGAAGAACAGGTAGGCGGCGCCGGCCAGGGATATGGCGGTGCCGGGGTGGCCGGATCCGGCTTTTTCGACGGCATCGGCGGCAAGGGCTTTGGCGGCTGCGACCGCCTCGTTGTCAAGGTTTGTCCAATCGAGCGATTTCGGCATGCCCACAATCCTAGGCGCGACCTCTGACGCAAATTGGGCCGATCCACCCGCCCGATGCGGTGTGCGTCTATTTCGTGGTGTGGGGGTCATGCTGCCAGCCAGAGGTGGTCTGGTTGTTCGTTGGACAACCAGATGAGGGAGTGCCGGTCGGATCTGTCGATGACTCTGAGCGCGAGGACGGGCTCGAGGCCTTTGATGGTCCAGTGCATGCCGGCTTGTTTGGCGCGTTGTCCGACGAGGCTGGAACACGCGGACCTGCCGCCCGATCGCCCCGCGCGTCGCCCGCCGCCCGATCGCCTCGCGCGTCGCCCGCCGCCCGATCACCCCGCGCGCCGCCCGCCGCCCGGTCGGCCCGCGCGCCGCCCGCGGCCTG
>JAITKC010000027.1 GCA_031278665.1 Bifidobacteriaceae bacterium
CAGGCGGTCGACCGGCCGGAGGCGATGACCCACGCCTGGCTGATCACCGGGCCGCCCGGGTCCGGCCGGTCGGTCGCGGCGCGCGCCTTCGCCGCCGCCCTGCAATGCGCCCAAGGCGGTTGCGGCGAGTGCCAATCCTGCCACTCGGCGGCCGTCGGCAGCCATCCCGACGTCCTCGACGCGGCCACTAAGAAAGTCGTCATCGCCATCGACGACGTGCGCGAATGGGTCGGATTGGCCTCCCGGACGCCCTCCCAGGGGCGCTGGCGGATCGTCATCGTCGAAGACGCCGACCGGATGCTCGAACGCACCGGCAATGTGCTCCTAAAAGCCCTCGAGGAGCCGCCGCGGCAGACAGTTTGGATCCTGTCCGCCCCCCGGCCGCAAGACGTGTTGGTGACTATCAGGTCACGATGCCGCCAAGTCGGTTTGCGGATACCGCCGGTCGACGCGGTGACCCGGCTGTTAGTCGAACGCGAGGGCGCCGATCCGGAATCGGCCCGGCTGGCGGCGCTGGCCGCCCAGTCGCACATCGGCGTCGCCCGGCGCCTGGTCCGCGACCCGGCCGCGGCCGCGCGGCGCCGCCAGGTCCTGGAGCTCCCGAAATCGGCCTCGTCGGTGTCCAGGGCGGTGGCGGCCGCCGGACAACTCGACGCGGTGGCCAAAGCCGAAGCCGACAGCGTGGTCCAAGACCGCGACAGCCGCGAACGGGGCGAACTGCTGACCCAACTAGGAGAGGCGGGCGGACGCAAAGTCAGTGTCTTCGCCCGCGCCCGGTTGCGCGAATTCGACCAGGAGTCGTCGCAACGCGCCCGGCGCACCCAGGCCGACACGCTCGACCAGGCCCTGATCGACCTGCTGGCGTTCTACCGCGACGTGCTGGCGGCGCAGGTTTCGGCCGAAGTCGAGTTGATCAACGCGATGGACGCCGAACTGGTCGCCGAACAGGCCCGCACCTCGACTGTCGACCAAACTATGATCAGGCTGGACGCGGTGGAACTGGCCAGGCAAAGACTGGCCGCCAACGTG
Source organism: Bifidobacteriaceae bacterium (assembly GCA_031278665.1). GTDB lineage: Bacteria > Actinomycetota > Actinomycetes > Actinomycetales > WQXJ01 > JAIRTF01. Next base: position 1,030 of record JAITKC010000027.1, read on the forward strand.
GCGCCGGCGCTGGCCCTGGAGGCGATGGCCGTCGCCCTGGCTATGCCGGCGTTGGCGCTTGAGGGCGCGTCAGAGTTAATCGGGGCAAAGGGAAGGGAACAACTTTGAGACGACCTGTGGCGAGGCCAGCCGCGCTGGCGGCAAGCGCCGCGCTGGCGGCTGGCGTCGCGCTGGCCCTGACCGGCTGCGTGACCAAGGAATGGACCCCCGACCCGGGCTCGCGGACGGCATCGTCCACCGGGGCGGGCCAAACCCAAGCCGAACCGGACGACCGCTGGGAGCGCTGCACAGTCGCGTCCGGGTCTGAATGCGCCACCCTGGCGGTACCGGTCGACTGGGCCGACCCGGACGGCGCGACGATCGAACTGGCGCTGGCCCGCGTGCCGGCCACCGATCAGGCGAACAAACTGGGCTCGCTGCTGATAAACCCGGGCGGGCCGGGCGCCAGCGGCGTCTCCTTCCTGTCCTATGTCGCCTCGATCATCGGCAAAGACGTCAAAACGCGCTACGACATCGTCGGCTTCGACCCGCGCGGCGTGGGCGGCTCGGCGCCGATAACCTGTTACACCTCGACCGAGGACTTGGACCGGTACTTCGCGGCCGACTGGCCCAGGACGCCGGAGGGCTTCGAAGAATCCCTGGCGGTGGTAGAACCCTTCGCGCGCGCCTGCGAGGAGAACACCGGACCGATTTTGGCGCATGTCGACACGGTTTCGGCGGCCAAGGACATGGAGGCGATCCGTCAATTCGTCGGCGACGCCAAACTCAACTTCCTGGGCTACTCCTACGGCACGTTGTTGGGGGCGACCTACGCCGACCTTTTCCCAGCCAATGTCGGGCGGTTCGTGCTGGACGGCGCCCTCGACCCGTCGATCGACAGCGCGCTGCACGAGGTCGAGCAGGCGGCCGGCTTCGAGCTGGCGCTCGAGTCTTATCTGAGAGACTGCCTCGGCTCCAGCTATTGCCCGTTCGGCGGGACGCTCGACGCGGCCAAAGCCGAAATCCACCAATTCTTGTTGGACGTGCAGGCCAACCCCGTGCCGGTCGGCGCAGGCGACGACCGCGAGCTGAACCTCCCCTTGGCCATGAGCGGGATCTTTCTGGCGCTATATGACGAGACGTCCTGGCCGCTCTTGACGGCGGCCTTGGCCAACGCCCTGGACTTCGGGGACATGGCCAGCCTGATGTTCTTGTCCGACCAGTATTACGACCGCTCCGACGCCGGCTACGGCTCCAACCAGATGGAGGCCTTCATCGCGATCAACTGCTTGGACGATCCGCTGCCGTCCGATCTGGCTTCGGCCGAAGCCCACGCCGCCGCCCTCAAACAGGCCTCGCCAACTTTCGGCGAGTTCTGGGCCTATAGCGAGAAACAATGCGGAGTCTGGCCTTATCCGCCGGTCGGCTCGCCGCATGCGATCACCGCCGCCGGAGCCGAGCCGATTGTGGTGATCGGCACCACCGGCGATCCGGCCACCCCCTACCACGGCGCCGTGGCGCTGGCCGAACAACTCGAATCGGGTGTGCTGGTCACTTATCAGGGCGAGGGACACACCGCCTATGGCCGCTCGAATCGCTGTGTGGCGGCCGCCGTCGAGACTTACCTGACCGAGGGGAAGGTACCGCCGGACGGATTGACCTGCTGAACTACCGCCGCCCGGACCGACAACCTGCGGCCATGCGAACTTGTTGACCGTCCTGGGGCCGCGCTCGGGGCGCGGTAGGCCATATCCTTGTTATCTGTCGGTGTCCGAATGAGCCGCCCAAGCGGCGCCACCACGGGAGATAATTGGTGAGTCCCGAGACCAGGGCCACGAGGAGTGTCTGGGGGACCGTCTTGGCTGCCCTGGCCGCAATCCTGCTAATCGCCGTGTTGGCGTTGGCGGTGGCCGTCGCCGGCATTCCCTTGGTGGTCAACGGCCGGGCGCTGAGCGTCTACGGCGACTCGATGTCGCCGACTTTCGTCCGTGGCGACGTCATAGTGGTCAAAGGCGTAGACGACCCGTCCACTGTCGAACCCGGCCAGATCATCAGCTATCGGGTTGGCCAGGCGGGGTCGGAAGTGCGAACCCGGCTGGTTGTCGGAGAGGAAGTCTGGGCGTCCCGGCGGCTGTTGATCACCCAAAGCAACGATCCCCAGCTTGGCGAGGAAAGCGTGGCGGAGGACCAGGTTGTCGGGATTTACCTTTACCGCCTGCCGAAACTCGGCTACGCGGTGAGCTGGGCCGGCCAAAACGGCGCCTGGGTTTTCGCGATCGGGCTGGCCGCGGTCGTGGTGGCGGGTGTTGCCCTGGTGGTGGCCCGTCGGCGGGTCGCCCGCGCCCGGGCGGGCCAAACTTCGGGCCGTTCGACCGGTTCGGCGGTCCCGCCCGGCGGCGGCCAACCGCAGCCCAAACCGCCCGTCGCGGCGCCGTCCGGTGACGCCAGGGCCCCTCGCCCCAAGCCCGTGCCGTGGAAGCCGGGTCTCGCCCCGACCGCCGCCGGCGCCTCGCGAGCCCGTCCCGGCGTCCCGACCTGGGAAGACGTCGATCCGTCGGCCCGGCCGGCGAGCCCCAGAATAGAACGCCTGGTCACCACCCGGCCGGAGACTTTGGCCAAGCCGGTGGCTTTTGTGCCGACCGGACCGGCTATGGAAGGCCAATCGACCGGCGAACTGCCGGTCCGGCGCCCCCGGCCGGTCGGCCGGGGGCACTCGGTGGCGAACCTGATCCCGCACGCGCGCGTGCCCGCCCAATCGACCGGCCAGATCGCGCCGGTCGAGCCGGTCACCCCGGTCTCGCCGCCGCCGGGGCCGGCGGGGCCGCCGGGCGGGCCGATCGCCACTCGCATACCGCGTGCTCATACTCCGCCCGGCACGCCGCCGGACTTGCCGGCGGTGCCGATCAGGCGGGCGCGGCCGTTCAGCGAGCTGGAAACGCCGCCCCGGCCGACCGCCGGCCGCCATCCGGCCGGCCGCCATCCCGCCGGCGCCTTCGAACCGTTGAAGCGAAAAGCCGCCGAAGTGATGCACGAAACCGGCGAGTTGCGGCTGGTCCGCGAGGCGAGCCGACCGCGCGTCATATCGCACCGCGACCGCGTGTCCACCGGCGACCAAGACCGGCCCTGGCTGGACGCGCTCGAAGAACGCCGCGGCGACCGCCTCTGACCGCCCCGCCGAGTTTGCCTACGCCGCCCGGGGCGGCGGCATCGCGCGCCTACTTGGTCAGGTCGTGCGCCATCTCGTCAAAAGCCGCGACATAGGCGTCGACGGCCTCGTCGGTGTGGGTCACCGAAAGCGTCCACTCCTCCTCGCGGCCGGGCGTCATGAAGATGCCGCGGTTCATGTTGAACAGCCAAGCCAAGTCGGTCAGCGCCACATTCTGATTGGCCAGGAAAGACTCGTAGTCGACAATCTTGGTCGGGGAGAAGGTGACGCAGCCCTTCGAAGCCAGCGAGACGGTGTAACCGGGCAGGTTGTAGCGGTCTATGACGTTGGTGCAGCCTTCGGCGATGCGGTCGGCCAGGTGGCCGAGCCACTGGTAAGCCTCGGGCGTCAGCACCTTTTCGAGCGAGGCGCGGGCCGAAGCCATTCCCAACGGGTTGCCGTTATAGGTGCCGACCTGGTAGACGGAGTGATCCTCGACCACCGACATAACCTCTTCGGAGCCGCCGATGGCGCCGGTCGGCAGGCCGCCGCCCAGCGACTTCGCCATCGTCACCATGTCCGGTTGGACGCCGAACAGTTCCGTGGCGCCGCCGGCCGCGATCGTCAAGCCGGTCTTGACCTCGTCAAAGATCAGGACTATGCCGTGCCGCCGGGTGATCTCCCGGACCTGCTCCAAGTAGCCGGGTTCGGGCAGCACGACGCCCAAGTTCATCATCGCCGCCTCCATGATGACGCAGGCCGGTTTGCGGCCCTCGGCTTCGAGGCGCTCGATCCGGCGCTCCATCGCGCCGGCGTCGTTGAACGGCACGGCGATTGTCATGGCCGTGGTGACGGCCGGGATGCCGGCGCCGTAGGCGAGCGAGGCCAGGTTCTCGCGGTCGCCGATCTGGTCATAGGCCACGCCGATGGAGACCATCACGGTGTCGTGGTGGCCATGGTAGGAGCCGAAGATTTTCATCACCGTGTCGCGCCCGGCGTAGGCCCGGGCGATCCGGATGGCGTCCATTGTCGCCTCCGAGCCCGAGTTCACATAACGCCACTTGGGCAGGCCGAAACGGCGGGCCAACTCGTCGGCCACGGCGATCGCGTCCTCGGTTGGGGCCGCGAAATGGGTGCCGCGCGGGTAGCGCGCGGCGATCGCCTGGCCGATCACCGGATGGGCGTGGCCTTGGACCATGGAGCCGAAGCCGTTGTGGAAGTCCCACAACTCGTTGCCGTCGACATCCCAAACTTTCGGCCCCTGGCCGCCCTCGAGGTAGATCGGCCACGGGTCGCGTAGCTGGTAGGAACTGGCGACGCCGCCGCTGAGATGCCGCGAGGCGCGCTTGTAGTACTCGCGGGACCGTTGCGTGCGCTGGTTGAGGCGGGCTTCTTCGCGGGCTGTCAATTCGGCGACGCGGGCTGGATCAATCTGAACGTATGACACTTTTGTCTCCTTGTCGGGGAACGTCACAACTGATCCACCAACCCTATGGCGCCCGTGTTACAACGATGTCGCGCGCCGCCCGCCCCGAGTTCGCCGACACGGCCTTTGGCTGGCCCTCCCTACCGTGGGCGGCGCAGTCCTCGCTGCTAGCCTCGATTCACCGGATGCGGCGGGAGGTTTGACGATGACGCAGTGGGCGAGCGGCTGGCTCGGCGAAGCGGTTAGCCAGTTCGGCGCCGCCTGCGCGGTCAAACTGGCCGGTCCGGGCGACCGTGAGGCCGCGATCCGCTCGCCCTTGGAGGCGTTGCTCGCCCGGGTGGGCGCGAACCTCGGCCGAAAAGCCACGTTCTACGACGAGGTGCGCGACGACGCGCGCCGGATCAGGCCGGACTACGCCGTGGCTGTGGACGGAGCTGTGACCGGCTATGTCGAGGTCAAAGCGCCGGGCAAGGGACTCGACCCGGCCGCTTTGACCGGCCACGACGCCGAGCAGTGGGCCCGGCTGCGCGACTTGCCCAATCTGCTGTGCACCAACGGCGCGGAATGGCGGCTGTGGGTGGACGGGCAGCCTTGGGGGGAGCCGGTCGCCTTCGGCGGCGGGAGGCTGGAAGATGCCGGGGCGGCCCTGGTCGCGCCGGACGAGTTCTTGACGATGATGACGGCGTTCCTCAAATGGGCGCCAGCGCCGATCACGTCGGTGGGCGCCTTGGTGCGCGCCGTCGCCCCGCTGACCAGGCTGTTGCGCGGTCAGGTGATGGATCGCCTGGTCCAGGAGAGCCTGCTCGCCGAGGACCATGCCGCCCCGGCCGCGCGGCCGTTCACCGGTCTGGCCCGGGATTGGCGCGCCCTGCTTTTCCCCGACGCGCCCGACCGGGTGTTTGCCGACGGCTACGCCCAAGCGGTGACGTTCGCTCTGCTCCTAGCCCGCTCAGACGGCATCGACCTGACCGCCTGGTCCCTCCACGAGGTCGGCAACCGCCTGGGCGGGCGGCACTCGCTGATGGGCCGGGCGTTGCAGGTCTTGACCTCCGACGTCGCGAAATCTTTCGCCGCCAGCCTGGGCACGCTGGTCCGGGTCGTCGGGGCGGTCGACTGGGGCCGGGTGAGGCGCCGTTCGCGCGACGCCTATCTGTATCTTTACGAGCACTTTCTGGACGCTTACGACAGTCGGCTGCGCAAGGAGTCCGGCACCTATTACACGCCCCTTCCGGTGGTCGACCACATGGTTCGGCTCACCGAAGAGGCGCTGCGTTCCAAGCTTGGACGCGGGCGGGGTTTCGCCGACCCAGACGTGCTGACCGTAGACCCGTCCATGGGGACGGGCACGTACCTGGTGAGCGTGTTGGAACGGATCGCGGCCCAGACTGGCGGCGCCGACGGCCCGGGGGCTGTGGCCGAGGTCCTGGCGGAGGCGGCCGGGCGCCTGGTCGGCTTCGAGTTGCAGCTTGGCCCTTACGCCGTGGCGGAGTTGCGCGCCCAGGAGTCGCTGGCGGCCCACGGGGCGGGGCCGGACCAGGCGGGGCCGGATCAGGCGGAGCCGGATCAGGCGGGGCCGAACCAGGCGGACGGGCGCCCGTCGCCCGCCGCGCCCAGACTGTTCGTCGCCGACACCCTGTCCAACCCGGACGCCGCCGACCAGCATCTGGCGCAGTGGCTGGAGCCGATCGCCATGTCCAGGAGGGGCGCGAACAGGGTCAAGCGGAAGGCCAATGTCACCGTCGTGATCGGCAACCCGCCTTATCGGGAGCACGCGGAAGGCCTGGGCGGCTGGGTTGAGAACGGGTCGAAAGGGCTCGGCCCCAAAGCGCCCGCCATTCTGGACGACTTCCAGGACCCGGCGTCATCCCGCCACGCCCACAACCTGAAGAATCTCTACGTCTACTTTTGGCGTTGGGCGACCTGGAAGGTTTGGGAGTCGACCCCGGCGGACGCGGACGCCGGCGACGCCGGCGCGGTCTGCTTCATCACCCCCTCCAGTTACCTGGCCGGACCCGGATTCAGCGGTATGCGCGCATACCTGCGCCGCTGGGCGTCCGACGGCTGGGTCATCGACTTGACGCCCGAGGGCCAGACCCCGGACGTGCCGACGCGGGTGTTCCGAGGGGTTCGCCAGCCGCTCGCCATCGGGCTATTCGTCCGCCGGGCCGGCGCCAGCCGCGAAATCCCGGCCGACATCTGGCACCGCGCGCTGAGCGGCGCGCGGGACGACAAGTTCGCCCAGCTTGGGCGCCTGACTCTGGCCGACGACGGCTGGGCGCCCGCCCGCGCCGGCTGGACCGACCCGTTCTTGCCGGCCCCGGCGGGCGAATGGGACGCCTGGCCGGCTTTGGGCGACCTCATGGCGTGGGCCTCGCCCGGCGTGACTGGGAACCGCCGCTGGCCGTTCGCGCCCAGCCGCGAGATTCTCGGGCGGCGCTGGGCGGCGCTCGGGGCGGCGGACGATGCCGACCGGCCGGCTCTGTTCAAGGAGACAACCGACCGTTCGCTCGCGGGAGCGCCGCCGCCGCCGCTGCCGGGCGTGGCGGACGCGCCAACCGGCCCCGTCGGCCGCGCCGACGGGCCTGTTCCCAGGCCGATCCGGATCGGCTACCGGGCGTTCGACCGGCAGTGGGTGATACCGGACGCGCGTCTGCTCGACCGGCCCAGGCACGCCCTGTGGCGGGCCCGCTGCGATCGCCAGGTGTTCGTAGTCGAACAGCACGCGCACCCGATCGACGACGGCCCGGGACTGGTGGTCACGGCGCTCATCCCCGAGTTGCACCACTTCAACAACCGCGGCGGCCGGGTCCTGCCGCTGTTCAACCCCGATGGATCGGCGAACCTGGCGCCCGGCCTGGCCAAAGCCTTGTCCCGGTGTTTGGGCCGGCAGGTTCAAGCCGCCCAGGTGCTCGCCTACACGGTGGGGGTGGTGGCCCACCCCGCCTACACCCGGTCCTTTGCCCGGCAACTGGCCACCCCGGGGGTGCGCGTTCCGCTGACGGCGGACGCCGCGCTGTGGGACGAGGCCGTCGCCTTGGGAGAGTGGTCCATCTGGTCGCAGACCTATGGCGAACGGTTCGCGGATCCGGAACAAGGCCGGCCGGCCGGCGACATCCGCCTGCCCCGGTCCGACCCGCGCCGCCCGCTGAACACCGTTTCGATTGGCCACGGGCCCGGTTGCCTGCCGCAAGCCCTGGCCTACGACCCGCGAACCGAGATCCTCCGCCTTGGCCCGGGCGAGTTCGCCCCGGTGGCCCCGGCGGTCTGGGAGTACGCCGTTGGCGGCAGACCGGTGATCCGGTCCTGGTTCAACTACCGCAAGGCGGAGCCGGGCGGACGGAAGTCCTCGCCGCTCGACCGCGTCCACTGCGACACCTGGCCGGCCGAATGGACCACCGAGTTGATCGACCTGCTGTCGCTGCTCGGCCGCCTGGTAGAACTCGCCGGACCGCAAAGAGAACTGTTGCGACGCATTGTCGCCGGACCGCTTCTGACCAAGACGGACCTCGCCGCCGCCGGCGCGTCCTGGCCTAGGGCCGGCGCCGCCCGCCGCCCGCCCTGGGCCGGACCGGCGGGCGACGCCGCCTGCCTTGACCTGGGCTAGCCGCAAGCTGGCGCTCAGGGGCGCGGTCGCGGCGTCAGCGGGCGGCAAGCCTAGAATCTAGGACCATGGCGATTTGCGTGACCGGCGGGGCCGGCTATATCGGGGCGCACGTTGTGCGGCTGTTGCAAAGGGCGGGCCATGAGGTGGTCGTGATCGACGACTTGTCTTATGGCGACGCCACCAGGGTGGGAAACGCCGAACTGATTCAACTCGACTTGGCGGACACCGCCGAAGTTCCCAGGATCCAGGCCGCCCTCGACGGCTGCCAGGCGGTGGTCCACATCGCCGGCCGCAAACAGGTCGGCGAATCGGTCGAGCGCCCGGCCTGGTACTACCAGCAGAATGTCGGCGGAATGGCGAACCTGCTGCTGGCGATGCAGGCGCAAGGTGTTGACCGACTGGTGTTCTCGTCATCGGCGGCGGTTTACGGCCAGCCGAACGTCGGCCAGGTGCGCGAAGACCTCGACCTCAAACCGATCAACCCCTACGGCGAGTCGAAGCTGGTGGGCGAGTGGCTGGTGCGCGACGCCGCCCGGGCCTGGGGGTTGCGGGGCGTCAGCCTGCGTTACTTCAACGTCGCCGGGGCCGGTTGGGACGACCTCGGGGATCCGGCCGTGCTCAACTTGATCCCGATGGTGTTGCAGAAACTCCGCGACCGCCGTCGCCCGGTCATTTTCGGGGACGACTACCCCACCCCGGACGGCACCTGCGTGCGCGACTACATACATGTGGTGGACATCGCCGCCGCCCACATGATCGCGATGGATTACTTGGAACGCGACGTCAGGGTGTTCGACGCCTTCAACATCGGCACGGGCGCCGGCACATCGGTGCGCGAGGTCATCGAGATGGTGGGGGAGGTGTCCGGCCTGGACACCGCCGCCGAGGTCGCCGCGCGCCGCCCCGGCGACCCGCCGGTGCTGATCGGCGCCGTGGACCGGATCGAGCAGACCTTCGAGTGGAAGGCCCAACACGACTTGCGCTCGATCGTCGACTCCTCGTGGCGCGCCTGGCAGGCCGGCCCCAAACGCATCGGCTGAGTCTCGGCGCCCGATGCCGCCCGGGTTCGCAAGCCCGCGGCGCCCCGATCCGCCCCGATCCGCTTGCTAAGACGTGGGTCGCCGTTGACCCACGCACCGTATACCCTAACGGGCTCACGACCGCGCCAAGCCGGTCAGGCTTCGCCGGCCAGGCGAGCCCAGGCCTGGCTGACCGAAGTGAGCGCGGCCTCCAGACCGATATTGCCCTGCCGGGCCACCAC
>JAITKC010000113.1 GCA_031278665.1 Bifidobacteriaceae bacterium
CCGCCGCCGCCCCGAAGCCGCGCGCTACCTGGGTCGGCTCGGGCGATTTGACCAGCGTAAAAGTGGCGAACGGCAGCGACACCATGGGTCCGGAGAAGGGATTGAAGTTGAAGTAGGTGGTGTATCCGGCGGTCAGCAGCACCGGCGAGGTCTCGCCGATCCCGCGAGCCGTGCCCAGCACGATCGCCGTGGTCAGACCGGACCGGGCGGTCGGCAGGACGACATGCCAGATTGTCCGCCAGCGGCTGGCGCCGGTCGCCAGGGCCGCCTCTTTGAGCGTCGCCGGGACCAGGCGGAGCACCACGTCGGCCGAGCGCACAATAATCGGCAGAATCATAATGGTGATCGCCAAACTGGCCGCGAAAGCGGACTTGTCGAATCCGAACGCCAGTACGTAGGTAGCGTAGATGAACAGGCCGCAGATTATAGACGGCAGCGCCGTCATCGCCTCGACCACAGTGCGCACCAGGCGAGTGAACCAGGATGGGAACTCGGCCAGAAGAATCGCGCAGGCCATCCCCAGCGGGATTGAAATGGCCAAGGCGAAGGCGATCATGATCAGCGTGCCGACCGCGCCGTGGGCCATGCCGCCCAGTGTCAACGGGTCCAACGGCCCGGCCATCGACATGTCGTCGGTCCAGAAGTTCAGGTGGCCGAACGCCTCCGACCCGCGCGCCAAGGTGAACACCACCACCACCGCCAGCGCCGCCATCAGGACTATCGCCGCCGAATGGATTGTCACCGCGGCCAGGCGGTCGTAGACCGTGGTGCGGGACTCGTCCATGGCGACCAAGGCCACGAAGAAGGCCAGGAACAGCCCGTAGGCCGTCAGCGCGAAGGCCAGCGCGCCTCGGCCGGGGAAGATTTGGGTTTGCAACCAGGCCGTCGCCGCCACCGCCGCCGATGCCGCGCCGCCCAGCCGCAGCACGTCCTCGCGCCGGATTTTGGCCAGGTCGCGGCGGACTTCGGGGACCGGTTGGCGGCCGGCGCCGGCGGCGGCTTCCGAGGCCGGCAGGCGGGTGCGCGGCCCGCCGGCCGGGCTGACCGACTGCCGCCGGACCCCGGCGGTCGGCATCGGCGGGCGGGCGGTCGGCATCGGCGGCAGGATGGTGGTCATAGCGGGCCCCTCAACTCAACTCTCCGGAGCGGGAGCGCTGGATTATGATCCCGGCGCCGAAGTTCACCGCCATGGTGACCGCGAATAACGCCAGTCCGGCCGCCATCAACGCCGACAATTCGAAATTGGACGCGCCGCCGTAACGCAGCGCGATCAGCGAGGAAATCGAGTTGGCGCCGGTGCCGAGGATTTCCCAATTGATCACGAACACCGGCGAGATGACCAAGTAAACGGCGATCGTCTCGCCCAGGGCGCGGCCCAGCCCCAGCATGGTCCCGCCGACAATGCCGCCGCGCCCGAACGGGTAGACGACCGAGCGGATCATGCCCCACTTCGACGCGCCCAGGGCCAGCGCGCCCTCGCGCTCGCCGACCGGGGCCTCGGCGAACACCTCGCGCATAACCGAACAGGCGATCGGCGCGACCATCATCGCGACCACCAACCCGGCCAAGAAGGCCGAGGCCGTGAACACCGTCGGCGTGGCCAGCGGGTCCTGCGGGTCGAACCGCGACACCCGGAAGATCGGAATCCAGCCCAAGCGGGTGCTGATCCACTGGGCCACCGGCAAGAGATTGCCCTCCAGCCAGAACACTCCCCACAGGCCGTAAACCACCGAGGGGATCGCGGCCATCAGGTCGACCATCCCGACCAAAAACGGCTTGACGCCGGCCGGGGCGTATTCGGAAATATAGGTCGCGGCGCCGAGGGCCAGCGGCAGGGCCACCGCGATCGCGATCAACGCTATCGCGACGGTCCCGAACAACACCGCCGCGATGCCGAATCGCCCCGAGTCCGGCTCCCAGTCCTGTTCGGTCAAGAAAGCGCCGCCGGCCGAGCCGATCGCCTGGGCCCCCCTGATCGCCAGAAACAACCCGACCAGCGTCATAATCGCCAGCACCGCCGCTCCGGCGGCGTGGGACCCGTGGCGGAAGACCCGGTCGGCCGCTCCGGCCGTCGTCTTGATGGCCCTCGGGCGGTCCAGGTCGCCTTCGGCCGGCGCGGGCGGCGCCGTCAAAACGCTGTCGGTCATCGATACCCTCTTGGCGAACGTTGGGCGATGTGGCGGCCGTGCTCGCGCCACTTCTAACGCGACCGGCCGGGGTCCCCGATCCCGTCTAAGACAGTTCCAGCCGTTGTTGAACTGCGGTTGAACGCCGCCCGGTCGGTTTGGCCAACGTTGCCTGAATTCTGTCGCGCCCGCCCGCCTGGCGGCGCCGCCGCGGGCTTTGGGCCGGCCCTATTTGGCGTCGCCGGAGGCCGAGGTGTCGAGTTTGGCGGCCAGGCGCGTGCCCTTCATCAGGATGACCGCGACCAAGCTGGTCACCGAGACGGCGGCGGCGATCAAGAAAAGCAGGCCGACCGAGTCGCCGTAGGCGGACCGGACGGCGCCGGCCACCGGCGCCGGAAGTTTCGACAGGTCCAGCGACATCGCGTCGGTGTTGATCCCGGCGACGGGGCCCAAATCCAGGTGCGCCAGGCGTTGGCGGGTCAACTGGCTGACGCGGGTGGCGAAAACCGAGCCGAGGACCTGGATCCCGACGGTGCCGCCGAGCGATCGGAAGAAGGTCACCACCGCCGAGGCGGCGCCGACGTCGTGAACTGAGACGGAGTTCTGCACCGCCAGGACCAAGTTCTGCATGGTCATTCCCACGCCCAGGCCGGTGACCAGGCCGTACAACCCGATCAGCCAAAGCGGCGTGGCGAAGCGCATAGTCGCCATCAAGGCGAAACCGGCCATCAAGACCACGGCGCCGGCGACCACGAACGGTTTCCACACCCCGACCCGCGAAACCCAGCGCCCGATGAACACCGACGAGACCAGCACGCCCAGCATCATCGGGATCATCATCAGGCCCGCGGCGGTCGGCGAATAACCGCGCGCGACCTGGTAATACTGGCCCAGGAAGACCGAAGCGCCGAACATGCCGATGCCGACCGCGATCGAGGCCGCCACCGCCAGGGCGGTGGTCCTGCGCCGAATCAGCCAGAGCGGGATGATTGGGTTGACGGCCTTGGCCTCGACCCAGACGAACAAGGCGGTGGCCGCCGCGAATCCGCCGAGCAGGGCCGCCGTCTGCCAAGAGCCGTAGGCGAAGGAGTTGCCGGCGAAGGAAATCCAAATCAGCAGCGCGCAAACGGCGAGCGTCACCAGCGCCGCGCCCGGCCAGTCGACTTTGGTGTTGGCGCGGCCCGAATCTTTCGGCACCTTGAGTTGGAACTGCAGCACCCCGCCGGCCGCCAGGGCCGCCGGCGCCGCCGACCAGAAACACCAGCGCCAGCCGAGCCAGCTGACATCGACCAGGAAACCGCCGATCAGCGGCCCCACCACGGTCGCCACCGCGATGACCGCGCCGGTGTAGGCCATATAGCGGCCGCGTTGCAGCGGCGGGATGACCGAGCCGATAATCGATTGGGTGAGCGACATCATGGCGCCCAGCCCCAGCCCCTGGATCGCCCGGAAGGCGATCAAATAACCGGTGGTCGGGCTGGCGCCGGCCAGGATCGACCCGACGATGAAGAAAGCCAAGCCGACTAAGAACAGGTTTTTCTTGTTGAAAAGGTCGGAAAGTTTCCCCCAGATCGGCGTCGACGCGGTCGAGGCCAACAGTGTGGCGGTGACAATCCAGGTGTACTCCTGCTGGGTCGAGCCGAGGGTCGCGGTGATCACCGGCAGCGCGTTCGCCACCACTGTGCCCGCCACGTTGGCCACGAACATCGCCAGCAGCAGCCCGGACAGGATGCGCATGATCTGGGCGTGCGAGAACTCGGGGTAGGCCGCCCCCGCCTCGCCCGCGCTGTCCGATGCCGTTTGGTCGCCGCCCCCTGGTCGCTCGGCTGGGCTCTGGTCGCTCATCGTCTGGTCGTCTCGTATTCGCTCGTCATCGTTCGTTTCCTGGCGCTTCTTCAGTTGGCGGCGCGGCCGGCCCGCCGGCCCTTCGGCTTGGCCGCTGGCGATTCGCCGCCCGATTATGGCGGCTTAGATCATTTCGCCGTCGCGCGGGCCGGATGATTCGCCTGGCGGCGTGGCCAGGCGGTCCTCCCAGGCCCGGTCAGGCCGGCCAAGGCGGCGCGATCACGCCGGCCGGCGTGTGGCGCCCGCCCGGGTCAGGCGACCGCGACGGCTTGGGGCTCGACCAGCCATATTAGAACAGTCGTCGGCGGCGAGCAAACATTTTGCGGCTGTGTCCATCGCGCCCGGCCGTCGTCCGGGCAAACGAAAAGGGGCCACGCCGATTGGCGCGGCCCCTTGAACCGAACTGCTCGATCAGGCCTTGCCGAGGATTCGGTTCAGCCTGGTGCCGCAGACAGGGCAAACCCCCTTGGCCATGCGGCGGTCGTTGGTTACCACGACATCGCCTGTGGCTTCGCGCTTCTGCTTGCATTTCACGCAGTAAAACTCACCGGTGTACGTTTCCGACACTTCGTTCTCCATTCACAAAAAATGCGCCGACCGTGTGGCCCGCGCCCTACACATGCGCACCGATCCTCCCCTGCCGGCGCCGCCGCCGCGTCCTCCCGCCGCCGCCGCGTCCTCCCGCCGCCGCCGCGTGCTCCCGCCGCCGCCGCGTCCGCGACCGGCGCCGACGGCATCGGCGGAATGGACTTGGCGGCGAAGATGGGGCAAGGTGTGGGCGTGCCCGATTCTCGACTTGCCATGATCGCCGTCCACGCCCACCCCGACGACGAGTCGTCCAAAGGCGGAGCCACCATGGCCAAATACGCCGCCGAGGGCGTCCGGGTGGTGGTCGCCACTTTCACCGGCGGCGAGCGCGGCGACGTGCTGAACCCGAAACTGAAGGGCGAACCCGGAATCGAACGGGACCTGCCGGCCCGCCGCCGCCGCGAGATGGCCGAGGCCGCCCGCGTCCTCGGGATTGAACAGCGGTTTCTCGGCTTCGTCGACTCCGGGCTGCCCGAAGGCGACCCGCCGCCGCCGCTTCCCGCCCGATCATTCGCCACAATCGAGCCGTCCGTCGCCGCGCTGCCCCTGGTGGCCCTGATTCGCGCGGTCAAGCCACAGGTCTTGACCACCTATGACCCTTCCGGCGGTTATCCCCATCCAGACCATGTGCACACTCACTCAGTCTCGATGGCGGCGCTCGAAATCGCCGCCGATCCGCTCGCCAGTCCCGAACTGGGCCCGCCGCACCGGGTCGCGAAGGTCTACTACGACCAGGGCATCTCGATCGACCGGGCCGCCGCCCTCGACAAAGCCATGGCGGCGCGCGGCCTGGAATCGCCGTACCGCCAATGGCTGGCGGACCGCGACCGCCGCAAGACTCCGGCGCGGCCGGTCACCACCCAGGTGCCGGTGGCCGACTTCTTCGCCGTTCGCGACGCGGCCTTGCGCGCCCACGCCAGCCAAGTCGATCCGGACGGCTGGTTCTTTCTAGTTCCCAGAGATATCGAGCGCGAGGTCTGGCCGCACGAGGACTTCGAGTTGGTTTCCTCAACAGTGCCCGTGGTCCTGCCGGAATCCGACCTGTTCGCCGGGGTCAGGTAGTTCCCCGCCGCCGCCCGCGGGGCCGGCACCTCGTCATCGGGCGTGCAGGGTGGCGAGCGTCACGGCGGCGAAATGGCAGCAGAAGCCGACGACGGTGGAGGCGTGGAAGACCTCGTGGAAGCCGAAACACCGGGGGGACGGGTTTGGTCTCTTCAGGGCGTAGACCACGGCCCCGGCCGTGTAGGCCACGCCCCCGGCCAGT
>JAITKC010000012.1 GCA_031278665.1 Bifidobacteriaceae bacterium
CTCCTGACCAGGGTTGTCTTCCCAGCCTGCCGCGGCCCCGTGACGGCGACGATGGGGTAGTAGCGCGCCATCTCGGCGACTCGCGCGGCCGCCTCCCGCTCGATCATCATGCCGCAGACCCTACCAGATACTATGCAAATCGGGAACCGGATTCCCGAATTGCATAACTTTTGCTCCGCAGAGTCCCCTCTAGAGGGTCTCGCGGACGGTTCGCGCGCCTTAGAGCCAAGTGCTCGCGCAGTTGGGCTGTTGGCCCGGGCGGGCGGGATCGCGGGTAAGGTAGATGTGCAACAAGCCCGCTTGTTTTCGCCTGTCCCAGACTTCGCAAGGAGCACAACGCCGATGTTCGTTTCCGCAAGACCCCGCTACCGCCAGCTCGTCTCCGCCCTGGCCGGAGCTTTGGCCTTGGCCGTGGTCGGCGCGTCGCCGGCCCTGGCCGCAGGCGCCGCTGAACCAGCCGACCAGCTGGCCCAGCTCGTCTCCGCCGGCGCCGCGGTGGCCGCCAGCGGCGAGATCGTAGAAGCGGTGGCCCATCCGAGCGGCGAGGTCACCCGGTATTTGGTGACCGAAGACGGCATCGGCCTGCAGCTCGACGATGCGGCGTTGCCAACCGAGGTCGCCAACGGCGACCAGGTGGAGGCCGTTGTGGAGATCCCCGGCGAGCTTGTCGCCGAGCTTGCGGGCGGCGAGGCGGCGGCTGTGGCCGTCGGCGCCGAAGACATCCCGGCCGGTCCGCTCGACCAGTCGAGCGAGGCTGGGGCCGTTCTGCTTGAGGCGGCGGCCGATGCCGGCCTGGCCGTCGGTTTGGCGCAGGCCGCCGTGGCGCAACCCGCGCCGGCCGCCGACTTGCCCGCCGCCGGCGCGCACCACTTGCGGTTCGTGTTCATGTCCGCGGCCGGCTTGGGGAAGTTTCTCGACAGCGCCGCCCTGGACGAGTATGTCGACCAACTGGAGGCGTACTGGATCCGGGAGTCCCACGGGGTGATCCCCAGCTTCACCTATTCCTGGGAGGACTCGGTCGCCCTGACCAGCACGGCCCACTGCCCCGGCACGCTCTCGAACATCGTCGCAGAGGCGGCGGCGGCGCTTGGCACGACCCGGGCCGCCGCCTCCGCCAGCCGCAACCACCTGATCGTCTTGTCGCCCAATTCAGAGCGTTTGTCTTGCAGCGCCTACCAGACCATCTCGACACTCGGAACCTTGGGTTTGGCCTCGGGCGGGCTGACCCACCAGTACCTCGACGCTGGTTCCGGCAGCAGCGAGCCCAACAACACGGTCCGCGCGTTCGGCTTCAACTTGAGCTTGAAAAACGCGGGCACCGGGACATGCCCCGCCGGAGTGGTCGACGGCCCCTTCACATCGCAGGGCCCATGCACCGTAGACCACGACCGCGACGACGACTACGGCGACTATCGCAACGTCATGGGCTTCGGCAGCGCGGCAGACACAACCCTCAACGGCTATCAGAAGTTCAATCTTGGGCTGATCAGCGCCGACCACGGCCTGATCGACGCGGTATCGGACCTGGACCGGGAATTCATCTTGGCGCCGTCTTCTACAACCGACCTTGAGGTCGGCCAAACCATCCGCGTGATCGACCACACGGACGCGCTCACCAAGCAGTACTGGGTTGACTACGATCTCCAGGCCGGCGGCATCGCGATCCGGCGCGACTGCAAGGGAGTGAGCGACCCGGGCTGCGAGAGCGGGACCAGGACCTCCCCGGCGACCCGCATTCTCAGTCCGGGCACCACCACGGCATCGGCTCCGCGCCAAGTCTTCATCGAGGGTGAGACTTTTGTCTCCCAGACCGGCGGGTTCCGCTTGCAAGTTGGGTCGCTCACCGAGACTGGCGCCACTGTCCGCGTCACACTGACCAACCAATCGACGGTTATCTTGTTGCGTTTGGTTGAAACGGCGCCCTATCACGACTACATTCATTCCTTCGCGGTGACCAGCTTGGCCGGGCGCTGGTCGGCGGTGTCGAACGCGCCTTCGTGGATGTCGGTCAGCCCGCGCTCGGGGAAAAGCGGCGACCAGGCCACTGTCACCAGCGCGGCGAACCTCTCGCCCACACCGCGGACCGGCACTGTGACGTTCACCTCCGGCGGCTATTCCACCGATTTCACGGTGACTCAAAGCGGGTTGCCAGACGACCACGGCTCGACCACGGCGACCGCCACCAATTGGGATCTGGGGAACCAGTCCCTCCAATTCGGCCGGATGGAGTGGGGCAACGACATCGACTATTTCACCTTCACCGCCCCGGTCAGCGGCCGGTACTCGTTCACCTCGGAATCGTCCGACAACGTTTCCGGCTATTTCTATGATTCGACGGGCTCCCAGTTGGACTGGGACGCGGATTCCGGCCCGGGCGCCAATTTCAAGCTCACGCCCACGCTGACGGCTGGAAACGTCTACTACCTTGCCGTCCGCCTGGCCGCGCGCTCATCGAGGGCCCTGCCGACGATGGCGTACACCGTCACCGCGGTGGTGCCGCCGCTCCCGTCCTTGGCGATAGACAGGTCGAGCTGGAGCCCGGCCCAGACCGGCGGGTCGATCTCGCTGACTCCGGTGACAAACCAAGACAGGTGGACGGTATCGTCCAGCGCGTCTTGGTTGACGTTCAGCTCCCGCAGCGGATCGCCCGGCAAGACCATTACTGTGACGGCCCCGATGAACCAGTCCACACAAGCGCGCGAGGCTGTTGCCACGTTCACGGCCGGCGGCGCCATCGTCCAGCTGGCGGTCTTCCAGGCGGGGGCGACCGATGACCACGGCTCGACCGCCGCGACCGCCACGCTCTGGGATCTGGCGGCCTCGGCCAGCGTTTCCGGCAGCCTTGAGATTGGGGGCGACATCGACTATTTCAAGATCACCGCGCCGGTCTCCGGGAAATACACTTTCACCTCTAACGCCATCGGGAACCCCTCCGGCTACCTGTATAGCGCGGCCGGGTCGCAACTGGCCTCCAACACCGACTCGGGGCCGGGCTACAATTTCCAGCTCACACCCACCTTGACCGCCGGCGCGACCTATTACCTGGCGATCCGCAACTCCTCCCAGTCCGCCGTCAACACCGGCCCCTACACCATCGCCGCGCAGGTGCCCGAGCCCTCGTTTGTGGCCGTGACCGTCTCGGACTGGGCGCCCGCCCAAGCCGGCGGGTCGGTCGCGGCGACCGTGACCACCAACCAGTCGTCCTGGTCGGCCACGTCCAGCGCGTCTTGGCTGACCATCAGCTCCCGCAGCGGGTCGACCGGCAAGGCGATCACCCTGACCGCGGCCCGCAACCCAACCACGGCGGCTCGCAGCGCGGTCGCCACTTTCACGGCCGGCGGGGCGGTGGCCGAGGTCTTGGTCTACCAGCCCGGCGCGGTGGACGACCACGGCTCCGACCCGGCGGCCGCCACGGCCTGGGACCTGGCCGCCGCGGCCACCGTCTCCGGCAGCCTGGAACTGGGCGACGACCTCGACTATTTCGTGTTCACGGCGCCGGCCAGCGGCTCTTACCGATTCGTCTCGGACGCCACCGGGAACGTCTCCGGCTACCTCTACAATTCGGCGGCCACGCGAATCGCGTACAACCTGGACTCCGGGCCCGGCTACAACTTCCAGATCACCCACACGCTGACCGCCGGGCAGGTCTACTACCTGGCGATTCGCAACTCCTCGCAATCCACTTCCAACACCGGCGCCTACACCATCAGCGCGACGCGCCTGTAACCCCAACGCGGTCAAGGCGAGCCGCCGTGCGAGCTCGTCAATGGTCGTCTTCGGGTCTCATGAGGCGTGGCGCGCCGTAGACCTCAGGCGCGCCGCTGGGTTTGCGAACCTTGAGTCTTTGGGCGCCGCCGGGCTTGCGAACCGCGCGCCTTTTGGCCACCGCGAGGCTTTAGCCGCAGTGCCCCGTGCCGGCTTCCGGTTCCCACGCTCCCTGCCCGAGGGATGCGACCAATTTCAACATCTCGATCCGCTCATGGATCGAGAAGTGCTTATTACTCGCATTTCCGCTTATGGCCGGGCCGCCCAAAGAGTCAGCGTGGGCGTGACTTGTTGCCACGCACCAATTGAGTCTGCCACGATTAGGCGAGTCAATCCTGGAGGAATCAATGGCCCCGGCCCAGGTCTTGAGCGCGTCCTTGAACAGTTGGCCCGCGCGCGGCGCGGCCACCCGCCCGCTGGTTTCCCCCGTTGACGCGCGGCCCGCCCGCAACCGGGCTTTGGCTCGCGCCATTGCGCCGTGGTCGTGTTTTCCCAGCCCGCGTTCGCGCGGCTTCAACCCCAACAATCACAGGAGTATCAGCCCATGGCATCACCAGGCACCCCCATCACCCGGCAGGTCACGGTCAACGCCCCGGC
Organism: Bifidobacteriaceae bacterium; assembly: GCA_031278665.1. GTDB lineage: Bacteria > Actinomycetota > Actinomycetes > Actinomycetales > WQXJ01 > JAIRTF01. The sequence continues at coordinate 4,363 of JAITKC010000012.1, forward strand.
GGACGAAATCATCCGCCGCATTACCGGGATGATCCCGGCCGCCTCCGGCGGCCACTTCGACGGTACCACCGTCACGTCAGATGGCGTCTCCACCCGTCTTCTAAACAGAGGTGCAACACCGTTCCTAGGATGAGGTCTGTCAAAGTGTCTCGAACAGGAAGGGTGTTGCTGTGGGTCAACGTTACCGGCATCTGTCCGCCGAGGAACGGACGGCGATCGAGAAGATGGGTTCTAAGGGCGCCTCGATCCGCCAGATCGCCCGCCACCTGGGACGGAACCCGTCCACGATCACCCGGGAGGTGCGCCGAGGCCTGTTCTCCGCCGCGGCCGCGGGGACCGCGTACAAGCCGTACAGGGACCCGCGCCTGCGCTCCGCGGACCCGGTCTACATCGCGTCCTGGGCGCAGCGCAGGGCACCCAGCGGGCAACCCCCAAGACGCCCTCGACGTCGCCTGCGGACTCTACCTAGCCGACCCCCAAGCCTGGGCCGACCTCGCCCACCCACCGCCAACGAATTAACGAACATGCCCACTAGAAAGGCAACTGTGACATGCGGGTTTTTCAATTCGGCGTTGACAAGGTGGTCGGTTATCTGGTCAACTTCTGCGTGATCGCCGTCGAGGCGATCCTACTGATGGCGTCCCTGCAATGGGCGGCGCAGGATCAGACCCCGTTCGACGCGATCCCGGCCTCCGAACCGCTGGTGGCGGCCGCAAGCCTCGACCCGGCGTTGATCGAACGCGAGCAGACAGACCCGGCCGCCCCTGGTCGCGCCATCTTTGACCAGAACAGGGACGCCGATGCCGTCTTGTCACTGGCCGGGATGACCCTGGACCGGTTCACCCGCCTCGACATCTTCGACAACCGAGTCGAGCACTTGACGGACGCGGACATGGAGCGCGTCGCCAACGCCGGCCTGCGGGTGGACGGGCAGCCGCTGACTCTGGACCAGCGTCAGGCGCTGCTGGCCTACCTGCTGGCGGAGAAGCAGGCGACAAATGAGTTGGCCGATGACGAGAACGCCAATAAGGAAGAGGCTTTCAGGGAAGGCACGGTCTTCTATGAGGACGACGTGCTTTACCTCGAGGATCCCTATCTGGCGACGATCTATGTCTTCGGCTTCTTTTTGATCGCGCTTATGGCGCTGTTCGCGGCGCTGAGACAGTCGATCCGCGACTTCATCTTCCAGATCGGCCAGGCGCTGCTGCTCGGGGCCGCCACCACGGTCTGCCTGGTCTACGCCTACGTTTACAACTACAATCACAGCCCCGGCTATGCCTTGATGAGCCCGCTGTTCTCCGTCATTCAGCATTACGCGGTTATGCTGGCCGCGCCCTCGTTGCTGGTGGCCTTCGCCTTCTACTGGCTTGGGCGCGGTCTCAAACGCTTCGGCAAGGAACTGGCGCTGGCCGTGATGGCCCTGATGGTCTGCGGCGAGGTGATCGTCGTTCTGCGCCAGGTCGAGCCGAAGGTGTTGGCGCTGTTCGCGGTCGTGTTCCTGGCCGCCCTGACGCTCTGGGCGTTCTGTCTGGAGAACGGCGACATGGGTTTTGTCGCCGTCAGCCGAATCCTGCGCCGTCGCCCGCCGCAGCCGGCCTCCGGCCAACCGGCCCCCGGCCAACCGGCCCCCGGCTACCCGGCCCCCGGCTATCCGGCCGTGGCCGGCTACGGTCCGCCCATTTACCCGACGGCATCGGGCGTCGTCTTGGCGCCCAAGCGAAAGTCGCCGGCCCTCGGCCTGGGTTCCCTGGCGACCGTTGCCATCGCCGGCGCGATCATGTGTTGGATGTTCTACTCCTTCGGCCTCCACACCGCCCAAGTCCAGGGCCTCGACGTCTGCGAAGTGCCGTTGGCCGCGGGCGAGCCGACCGCCGCCGCCAAATCGCAGGCCACCTGGGAAGCGCTGACAGCTTTGCTGTTCGGCCTGGCGGGTTTGGTCGGCTGGGTCAACTCGATCATCGCCATCGCCACCAACCGGGGCAGGGGAGCCGGGGTCGCTGGGTTGGTGATCGGCTTGGGAGCTTTGGGGGCGATGATAGCGGCGATCACCCTCGGCATAATGGCGGCCTGCTGATCCGCCTGGCGGCGACGGCTCAAACGTCGAGGCGGCTGGGAGTGGCGGCCTCCTCGTCGCGCATGGCGTCCAAAGCCGAACCAATCCCCGACAGCGGATCGGCGGCGAAGGCGTCTGCGGGCGAGCGGGAGGCGGCCGGGCCGGACGAGCCCGAGCGGCGGCGCTCTTTGGGGGCGTCGAAGCGGTAGCCGACGTTGCGGACGGTGCCGATCAGCGAATCGTTCTCCGGGCCGAGTTTTGCCCGCAGGCGCCTGACATGCACGTCGACGGTTCTGGTGCCGCCGTAGTAGTCGTAGCCCCAGACCTCCTGGAGAAGTTGCGTGCGCGTGAAAACCCGGCCGGGATGGGCCGCCAAATAGCGCAACAACTCGAACTCTTTGTAAGTCAGGTCGAGGCTGCGACCGTGCAATTTGGCGGTGTAGGCGACGGGGTTGATGACCAGGTTGCCCTGGGCGATGGCCTCGTCGGGCTCGCGCGCCCCAACCATCACCGGGGTCGCCAGGGCCAGGCGGATGCGGGCTTCGACCTCGCCGGGCGACGCGCTGGCCAGCACAAAGTCTCGGGCGCCCCACTCCGGGCTGAGCGCCGTCAGACCGCCTTCGGTGACCACCAGCAGCAACGGCGCGGCCAATCCGGCGACTTGAAGCAGACGGGCGGTGGCCCGGGCGGACTGCAGATCCTTGCGCGAGTCAAGCGCCACCAGGTCGGCGCTCGGCAGGTCGACTAACGCCGACGGGTCGAAGCCCAGGGTCCTGACCCGGTGGGGAAGGAACTCGAGGGCCGGCAGAACCGAACCGGGCGCGCCGGGAGCCACAGTCAGGAGCAGAATCTCCGCCATTGATGAGCTCCTTTGTAATGTTGTCTATGGCCGTTGGTTCACTTTAACTTCAGGGAGAGCTTAGTGGAACGTTTTGTCCGTCTGTTGGTCACTTCGGCGGCGGGTTTGTTGCCGGCCGCCGGACTTAGGGCGGCATCGGCGGCGGGCTCTGCCCCGATTTGGACGGTCGCCTCCGTCGCTTTGGCGACTGCCGCGCTAGTTGCGGGCTGGCCGGCGCTGGCCCGGCTGCCCCAGCCCCACTCCGCTCGTTTGACTCTGGCTTTGACCGGCGCGGTGGCGATCACGCTGGCCACGCTGCGGCCTGGCGATCCGGCCGCGGTGTTGGTGGCCATCGCGCTGGGCTTTCCGGCCGTGTTTGTGCGCGAACTGACTCGGCCGGCGCCCCGTGACGACTTGGTGCGCTCGGTCAGCGGCACCACCTGCGGCGTCATAGCGGTCGCGGCCATGGGTCTGTGGGTGACCGCCGGCCGAATGGAGCATTTCCTCGATTTGGCGGTGCTGGCCGGCGTGGGCATCGCGACCGCCTGTTTGGTCTTGGGTTTGAGCCGACTGCTGCCGGACCGCCCTTGGCGGCCGGAGGCCGGGGCTTTGGCGGCGCCGGTGATCGCCGCCGGCGGCGGCGCGGCCGCCTCGCTGCTGGTCGTCACGCACTGGTGGGCCGGCGCGGCCGTGGCGGCCGCCTGCGCGGTCGCGCCAGCCGCGATTTGGCTGTTGGGCGACCCCAAAGGGTTGGGCGAGGGCCCGCCGCGGTGGCGCGACGCCGCCCTGGCCACCCTCCCGCTGGCCGTTGCCGCCGTCCCCGTCTGGACGGCGGCCTTGATCCGCTGACCGCCGCCGTCCGCCAGGGCCTTTCGCCGGGTCGGTTTCCGGGCCGGCGGCGGCCGCGAGGCCCGGACCGCATTAGGATTCGGTGCTGTGACGTCGCAGTTCCCGGACGGCCTGCCGCCCGAGGTTTACCCGCTGGCCTGGATTGTCGGCGCTTGGCAAGGCGAGGGAACGATTGGCTACGGCCCAATCGAGCCGGGCCGCGTCCGCCAGGAACTCGTTTTCACCGCCGCCGACGGCCCTTACCTGGCATATAGCGCCCGCACCTGGTTGGCCCCCGACCGCGATAACCCTGACTCCGGCGGGGCGGCCGGCGCGGCGAAAGCAACCGGAACACAGGGCCTGGCCGCGCGTTCCGACGCGGCGGGGGGCGCCCTGTGGCATCAGGAGGCCGGGTTCTGGCGGGTCAGGCCGGGGCCGGCGCGGACCGACCCTCCGTTCGAGGTCGAGGTCCTGATCTCGGACGCCGCCGGTTACCAAAGCCTCTACCTGGGCGAAGTCGACGCCGCCCGCGTCCGCCTTGGCACCGACGCGATGGTCCGGACCGCCTCGGCGCCCGCGATCAGCGCCGCCACCAGAATGTACGGCCTGGTGGGCGGCGAGTTGCTGTGGGCCTGGGACATCGCCGGATTCGGCCAGCCGCGTGGGTCGTACATGGCCGTCCAGCTGCGGCGGACCGCGCCGTAACCGCCGTGGGACGTTACGATTTGGCCGATCAGCGGGCCTTCGCCAGCGGGCAGGCCGTCTATGCGGTGTCCGATGCCGCTCAGGCCGTCAGTTTGACCGGCCCGGACGCGCTAAAGCTGGTCAGCGCCTTGACGACGCTGCCGCCCGGGCCGGCCGGCCCGCCGCCGTCCGGCGCCGAGGCGTTGGCGTTGGATTCGCAAGGACACATCTTGTTCGGTTTGGCGATTCGGCCGGCCGAGGACGGTGACGGGCTGCTGGTTTTGACCGACGGGCCGGCCGAGGAACTGGCCGAACTGATCAACTCGCGCCGATTCCGCCTGCGCGCCTTGGCGGCGCCGCGTCCGGAAGTGAAAGTCCTAGTCACACCGAGGCGGGTGGAAGGTTTCGGCTTGGCCGCGTTCGAGGACGGTTGGCCGGGTCCAAACGAGGATTCCGGCCTGATTTGGCCGCGCTATGCGCTGGACCGCCCGCACCCCGGCGCCGCCCTGACGGGGCTGGCGGCCCACGTTTACGATCCGCGGGCCGACTGGTCGGCGCCGGACCGGCTTGAGGCCATGGGCTACCGCCAAATCGACGCGGCCGTGCTGGAGGGACTCCGGATCGCCGCTTGGCGACCCCTGGCCAGCCGGGAGGCGGCCGACTCCAAGACCCTGCCGCATGAACTCGACTGGCTGCGCGCCACCACGCCGATCGGCTCGGGCTGCTACCCGGGCCAGGAAACCGTCGCCCGAATCGTCAACTTGGGAAAGCCGCCCCGGCGCTTGGTGATGTTGCACCTAGATGGGTCAGACGCGGCGCTGCCGGCGCCGGGCGCGGAAGTGTGGGCGGCGGGAGCCGACGAGGCGCGCGGGACCGGGCGAGCCGGAAGCCCGCCGGCGCCGGGCGCGGAAGTGTGGGCGGCGGGGCCGGGCGCGGCGGACGGGGGGCGGCCGGAC
>JAITKC010000121.1 GCA_031278665.1 Bifidobacteriaceae bacterium
TTCGCTGGCGGCCTACTCCTGCACACCGGACGCACATCTGCCCCCTTCGGCAAACGGTCACCGCCGCGCCACTCGACATCATCTGGACGGCATAACCAACACAAGAAGCACATCGGGTCGAGCCAGTTTTCACTTCCTGATCCACTACTGGATCAGCATGTTGAAATTAGTCGCATCCCGTGGCCGCGGCGGGCGGCGTCGCGGCCGCCGCCGGGCGCGGGTGGGCGCTTTCGGCCGCGATCACGGCCAGCAATTCCCGCCCGTATTGCTCGATCTTGACCGGCCCGACGCCGGGGATCGCGGCCAGGCCCTTGCGGTCGCGCGGACGGCGGGCCGCCAGCGCCCGCAGAGTCAAATCGGTCAGGACGGCGAAGGCCGCCCGCCCCTCCGCCCGGGCGATCCCAAGCCGCCATTCCCGCAGCCGTTCGAATAGCGCCGATTCGGCCGCCGTCAATTCGTCGGCGCCGGGCACGTCAAGGCCGCGCGCTTTCTTGGCCGCCTGTTCGGCGGTGGGCCACAGCCCATTCAAGAAGCGCGAGAAACGGCGGTTGGCGTTGCCGCCGGCGGTGCGGGCCTTGGCATAGGACAATTGCAGATGCCGTTTGGCGCGGGTGACGCCGACATAGAGCAGCCGCCGCTCCTCGGCGATGTCGTCCGGATGATCGGCCAACGAGATCGGAACCAGACCCTCGGCCAACCCGACCAGGAAGACCGCCTCCCATTCCAAGCCTTTGGCCGAGTGCAGCGAGGCCAACGTCACCCCCGCCGCGGCCGGCGCGTGGCCGACCTCGGCGCGCGCGCCGATCAACTCGACCACTTGTCTGAGGTCCTCGGCCCCGGCCTCCACAAGCTGGCCGGCCAGCGTCGCCAAGGCGTCGAGCGACTCCCAGCGGGCCCGCACCGCCCCTCGCTCGGTCGGCGGAGCGGCCGACCAGCCCAGGCGGCCGAGCACGTTTTCGACCTGCGCCACCACCGGCTCCAAAGCCTCGACCCGGGCGGCCGAGCGCAGCGCCGCCAGCGCTTGGCGGACCTCGCGGCGGGCGAAGAACCGCTCGCCGCCGCGCACCTGGTAGCCGACTCCGGCCGAGGCCAGCGCGTTCTCAAGCGGTTCCGACTGGCTGTTGGTCCTGTACAGAACCGCGATCTGATCGGGTTCGACGCCGGAGGCGACCAACTCGGAGATTTGGGCGGCGACGCCGGCGGCTTCGGCGGCATCGTCGGCGAAAGACCGAAAGGTGACCGCCGGGCCGGACGGCCGCTGCGAGACCAACTCGACGCCTTTGACGCCGCCGCGGCGCAACACGGAGTTGGCCAACGACACGACCTGCGGCGTCGAGCGGTAATCGCGGACCAATTCGACCACGGCCGCCCGCGGGTAACGCCGTTTGAACTCGGTCAGGTAGCGCGACGAGGCCCCGGCGAACGAATAGATGGTCTGGGCGGGGTCTCCGACCACGCACAACTCCTGGCGGTCCCCCAGCCAGAGGTCGAGCAGGCGTTGCTGAAGCGGCGAGACGTCCTGGTACTCGTCGACCACGAAATGCCGGTATTGGGAGCGGACCCGGCGCGCCACCGCCGGGCTCTCGTCCATCAGGCCGGCCATCGCCAACAGCACGTCTTCGAAGTCCATCGCCTCCGATTCGCCCAGCACCTGCTCGTAGACCCGGATCAAGCGGGCCACCGAGACATGGTCGAGCCCGGCCGGGTCGCCCCGCCCGGCCGGTCCGGCCCGTTTCTGGTAGTCCTCGGCGGTCCACAGATTGACTTTGGCCCATTCGATTTCGGCCGACAGGTCGCGCACCGCCGCCCGGTCCACCTCGAAGCCCAGCCGGGCGGCGGCCTGGGCGACCAACGGCGCCTTCAGCTCCACGATCCGAGGCGTCGGACGGTTGAACTCGGCGCGCAGGAAATACGACAGTTGGCGCAGCGCCGCGGAGTGGAAAGTCGACGCCTGGACCCCGCGCGCGCCCAGGCCGCGCAGCCGTTCGCGCAACTCGCCGGCCGCCCGGGCGGTGAAGGTGACGGCGAGGACCGAGGTCGGGTTGTACACCCCGGCGGCCACGCCATAGGCGATGCGGTGGGTGATCGCCCTGGTCTTGCCGGTTCCGGCGCCGGCCAACACGCAAACCGGTCCGGTCAGGCTGGTGGCGACCGCGCGCTGTTCCGGATCGAGGCCTTCCAACAGACTTTCAGCGCAGGGATGTTCTGACACGCTGACCATCTTGTCAGCCTGAACTGACACCGACCCGTACCGTGGAACCGTGGCCAATCTTCAAACCAACCCTTTGGCTCTGGCCGCCCTGGCGACAGCCGCCGTGCCAAGGCTGGACGTGGTCGGGGCGCGACTCGATCATTTGGGCGCCGACTACGCCTTCGCGCACGTCGAAGACGCCTCCGGGCGGATTTGGGTGGTGCGCCTGGCGCTCCACCGGGCCGCCGAGGCCGGCCAAGAGGCCGAGGTGGCGCTGCTGAAGTCGTTGGCCGGCGCGTCATCGAGCGGGGCGCTGCCTTTCGAGGTGCCGCGCCCGCGCGGCTTCGCCGATCTGGCCGGGGGCGGCAAGGCGATGGTTTACCCCGCCCTGCCCGGAGTGCCGGTGGTGATGGAGTTGGTCGAGGCCGGCCCCGGCATCGCCGAGTCGTTGGGGCGGGCGGTCGCCGCCTTCCACGAGTTGCCGCCTTCGATCGTGACAGACGCCGGGCTGCCCTCCTACACGCCTTCGGCTTATCGGGCCCGCTTGGCGCGAGAGGTGGACGATGCCGCGCGCACCGGTCACGTTTCGGTCCGCCTGGAGCGTCGTTGGCGCGGCCGCCTGGCCCGGGACGCCTGGTGGGTGTTCACCCCGGTGCCGATCCACGGCGACATGGCGGCCGAGCACCTGCTTGAGAACGCCGGCCGGGTTTCCGCGATCACCGACTTCGCCTCGGTCCAGGTCTGCGATCCGGCCGAGGACCTGGCGCAATTATTGGCGCCGTTGCCGCCGGACGTGGCCGGGTCGATAGTCGGGGCCTATCGGCGCCGGCGCGCCGACCTCGACGACCCGCATCTGGAGGACCGCGCCGCTTTTCTGGGCGAGATCGCCATCATCCGCTGGTTGCGCCACGGCATCAGCCTGGACGACCCGGCGATTATCAAGGACGCCCGCGGCATGCTCGCCGACCTCGACCAGGCCGTCGAGGAGGAGGAGGCTTTGGCCGTCAAGGCGGCAGCCGCCGAAGCCGCGGCCCAGGCCAGACTGGAAGTCGCCAAACAGATGGCCGAGTTGGAGGCGCGCGAGCGCCGCGAGGCCGCCGTCCGCGCCTCGGAGGCGGCCGCCCGCGAGCACCTGCGCACCTCCGGCTCGTTGCCAAAGG
>JAITKC010000198.1 GCA_031278665.1 Bifidobacteriaceae bacterium
ACAATATTCGAGATGGTCTCCAGGGCGTCAGACTTGGTCGATCCGATCAAGCCGACCGGGCCGCGTTTGATCCACCCCGTGGCGTACAACCCCGCCGCCGGGCGGCCGGATTCGTCGATGACGCGCCCGGCCCGGTTCGGCACCACGCCCCCGGTCTGGTCGAAGGGGGCGCCTTCGACCGGCGAGCCGAAATAGCCGACCGCCCGGTAGACCGCCCCGACCGCGAAAGTTCGCAGTTCGTCGGTGTCGACCACGCCGCCGGCGCCGTCCGGCGCCGTCCGGCGCACCGTCAAACCGGTGACCCGGTCCTCGCCCTCGATCCGCTCCGGGCGCCAATAGAAATGAAGGTGTATCCGCCGCTCGCCGCCGGCCGGGGCGGCCTCGCGCCACTGCTCCATAGTCCTGACGACCTGCCGCAAACGGCCGTTTGCGCGCATAGCCGCCCGGTCGGCATCGTCGAACTCGAAGTCGCGGTCGTCGAGCGCCATCTCCACCCCCGCCACCTGGCCCAGTTCGCGCAACTCCAGGGGCGAGAACTTGGCCGCCGCCGGACCGCGCCGGCCGAAGACGTGGATCTCGCGCACCGGCGAGGCCTCGAAAGCCCGCCGGACGTGCTCCGGAATGTCCGTCCGGGCGAGATCAGCCGGCCGGCGGGCCAAGACCCGGACCACGTCCAGGGCGACGTTGCCGTTGCCGATGACGGCCACCGACTCGGCCGCCAGCGGCCAGGTCATGGGATAGTCCGGATGGGAGTCGTACCAGGCCACGAAATCGGCGGCGCCGAAAGACCCCGGCCGGTCGATCCCCTCGACCGCCAAGTCGGCGTCTCGCAGCGCGCCGGTGGCCAGTAGGACCACGTCATAACGCCGCCGCAACTCCGCCAAGGAGACGTCCGAGCCGACGGTGACGTTCCCAAGGAAACGAATATCGCCCCGGTCCAGTATCTGGTGCAACGAGTCGACGATCGACCTGATTCGCGGATGGTCTGGGGCCACCCCGTAGCGAATCAATCCGAAGGGGCTGGGCAGGGCCTCGATCACGTCGATTTGGGCCCCCGGCACCCGGCCGATCAAAATGTCGGCGGCGTACAGACCGGCCGGACCGGCGCCGACGACGGCCACACGCGGGGAGTTGGTCAATTCGGACAACAGATCGCCTTCCGTCGGGTTGGAACATGGCGGCGGCTAGCCGCCAGCCATGCTACCGGCCGCGCCGGCGGCGCCCGTCACCCGCCGCCCCCGGCGTGACCGCCTAATCGGTCAGGACAACCGGCGGATGAACAGGTCCGACAGTTCGGCCAGAGCCTCGCGGACGGGGCCCGGCGGCAGCGGGGCGAGTTCGGCGACGGCCCGCCGCGCCCAGGTTCGGGCCAGGCGCCGCGACTCGTCCAGCGCCGGATTGGCGCGCAACCGCGCCACCACCGCCGCCAGCGCCGCGTCGTCGCTCAAGTCGCCGGCGATGGCGGCGGCCAAGTCCAAGTCGGGGCTCGCGCTCAAGCCGGCGGCGCGGTCGCGCCGGGCGGCGGCCTCGACCAGGAGTTGCGGCATCGTCGGCACGCCGTCGCGCAGATCGGTGCCCGGCGTCTTGCCGGTCACCTCGCTTGGCGAGGTCAGGTCGATTATGTCGTCGGCCAGTTGGAAGGCGATGCCGACGGCCTCGCCGAAGCGGACCACGGCCTCCACCAAGGCCGGCCGGCAGCCGCCGAGCAAGGCGCCGAAGCGGGCCGACGTGGCGATCAGCGCGCCGGTCTTGTCGGCCAAGACTTGCAGATGGAAGGCGACCGGGTCGTCGTCGCCGCGCGGGCCCGCCGTCTCGTGGATCTGCCCCAAACAGAGCCGCTCGAATGTCTCGGCCTGCAGACGAACCATTTCCGGGCCGAGGCCGGCGACGATCTGCGAGGCCTTGGCGAACAGCAGGTCGCCGGTCAGAATCGCGACCGACGGCCCGAAGACTTCGTGGGCGGAAGGCGCGCCGCGCCGCAGCGGCGCGGCGTCCATGACGTCGTCGTGGTACAGCGACGCCAGGTGCGTCAATTCGACCACCACGGCCGCGTCGACCACTTGGTCGTCGACGCCCCCGCCCAGCCCCGACGTCAACAAAGTCAGCAGCGGACGCAGGCGTTTGCCGCCGGAGCGCAGCAAATGGGCCGAGGCGTCGGCGACGAGTTCATCCGGCGAGTCGACGGCCAGCGCCAGTTTGGCCTCAACCGCCTCCAGGCCGGCGCAGACGGCGGCGTGGAGGCGAGGGTCGGGCAGGGTGATCGCCGGCAAAGTTGTGGCCATAGGGTTCCAATCTTAGGCCAGCGGCGGCGAGCGTTGGGCTTGGCGGTCAGGAAAGCAGTTGGGCTAAGCCGCGGGTGAAGTTCCAGAACCAGCCCGGAACCAGCCCCAGCGCCAGGGTGAAGGCCAAAGACAGCCCCACCGCGATCTGGGTCAGGCCGAGCGTCCTGACGCCGATGCCGACGCCGGCCAGGGGCGCCGCCTCGCCTTGCGGCGCCGACTCGAAAAACATCGCCACTATCACCCGCGCGTAGAAGAACGCCGCCGCCGCCGAACAGGCCAGGCCGACAATCGCCAGGACCGCCGCGCCGGCCCCGAAGGCGGCCTCAAAGACGGCGAACTTGGCCACAAAGCCCGAGGTCAACGGGATTCCGGCGAAAGACAGCAGGAAGAGCGCGAACGCCCCGGCGAGCACCGGCGAGCGTTTGCCGAGGCCGCGCCACTGGTCCAGGCCGGTCGCCTCGGCCCGGATGTGACCCTCGGCGTCGACTTCGCGCACCAGCGCGATGACGCCGAAACCGCCGATCGTCGCCACCCCGTAGGTGAACAGGTAGAAGAGCGAGCCGGCCAGGCCTTCGGCGCTCCAAGCGGCGACGCCGGTCATGATGAAACCGGCGTGGGCGATCGCCGAATAGGCCAGCAGCCGTTTGACGTCGCGTTGGACCAGGCCGACCACGGTGCCGACGACCATCGTGGCGATCGCCACCGTCCACAAAACCGGTTTCAGGTCCCAGCTCAGCGCCGGCGCGACGGCGTAGACGACGCGCAACAACGCTCCGAAGGCGGCGATCTTGGTGCAGGCCGCCATGAAACCGGTGATCGGCGTGGGCGCCCCCTGGTAGACGTCCGGCGTCCAAGAGTGGAACGGCACGGCGCCGACTTTGAAGAACAAGCCGACCAGGATCAACGTCAAACCGACCACCAGGATTGGGTCGAGCCCGCTGGCCGACCCGACCGAGCCGGCGATTTCGCTCAACCGCAGCGAACCGGTCGCCCCGTACACCCAGGCCGCGCCGAACAGGAAGAAGGCCGACCCGAAGGCGCCGAGGAGGAAGTATTTCAGCGACGCCTCGCCGGACAGCAGCCGACGATGCCGCGCCATGCCGCTAAGCAGATAGAGCGGCAGCGACAGCACCTCCAAGGCGACAAACATGGTGATCAGGTCCGCCGCGGCGGGGAAGAGCATCATGCCGCCGGTGGCGAACAGCACCAACGGGTAGACGTCGGTTTGGGACAGGCCGCGCCGGCGGGCCCGCTGCTCGTATTCGGACCCGGGCACGGCCGCGGCCTGCGGCGCGAAGGCGTCCTCGCCTTGAACTGTCCGGTCGGTTATGACCAGCAGCCCGATCAGCGCGCAGGCGGCGACGGCCAGTTGGAGGTAAAGCGTCATCGGGTCGATGACGAGCGCGCCGTCGCCGGTCAGGCCGATCGACTCACCGGCCCGCAGGGCCAGGCGCAACGCCACCAACCCGGCGGCCGCGACCGCCAACAACGCCAAACCGGCCTGGACCACCCGCAGGTAGCCGGGCTGGGCGGCAACCCGCCCGGCGCCCTTGCGGGAGGCCACGGCCTCGATCAGGGTCGCGGCGATGGCCGCGCCGAGGACGATCGCCACCGGGCTGAGGACGACCCAGTCGATGTCGATGGCCGCCTCGGCGGCAACCGCCGCGCCGGGCGCGGCCAGCGGGGCGGGCGCGGCCGGCCACAGCAACGCGCTCATGGCCGATCTCCTTCCTGCTCGGCGCCGGGTTCGGAGAACTCGGCCAGGCGAACCGTCTCGGCGGCGCCTTCGCGCAACAGGTCGACAGCCGGCTTCGGATAGAACCCGAACACCAGCATCAAGGCGATCAAAGGCCCGACCACCCACAGTTCGCGCGCCCCCAAGTCGCCGGTTCCGGCCAGGTCCGCGCGGACCGGGCCGGTGAAGATCTTCTGGTAGGCGATCAAAATGTACAGCGCCGCCATTATCACCCCGAGAGCCGCGACAACCGCCGCCGCCGGGGACCGCTGATAGGTTCCGACCAACACCATGAACTCCGACACGAAAGTCGAAAGGCCCGGCAGCGCCACCGCCGACAAGCCGACCACCAGGAACGTGCCGGCCAGCAACGGCGTGGTGCGCTGCAAGCCCGGTCCCATCAAGGACATGTCCTGGGTGCCCCGGCGGGCGATTAGGAATCCGGCCAACAAGAACAAAGCGCCGGTCGACAGGCCGTGGTTGACCATGTAGAAGGCGGAGCCGATCTCGGCCGTCTCAGTGAAGGCGAAAATCCCGAGGACGATAAAACCGAAGTGGGAAACCGAGGTGTAGGCGATCATCCGCAAGATGTCGCTTTGGCCCAAGGCCAGGAAGGCGCCCCAGAAAATCGAGACGACCGCCAGCGCGATCACCACCGGCGCCGCCCAGGCCGAGGCCTGCGGGAAGAGCGGCAGGCAGAGGGTCACCATGCCGAAGGTGCCGACTTTGTCCAACACGCCGACCAGCAAAACCGAGGTTCCGGGTTTGGCCGCCTGGGCGGCATCGGGCAGCCAAGTGTGGACCGGAAACATTGGCGCCTTGACGGCGAAGGCGACAAAGAAGGCCAAGAAAATCAAACGTTCGGCCTGCGGCGAACCCCAGTCGGCGCCGACCAGGGCGTCGACCAGGAAGCCGTCGCGCCCGCCCGGCCCCTCGGTCCACACGGCGATCACCCCGGCCAACATGACCAAGCCGCCGGCCAGCGAGTAGAGCAGAAACTTCAGAGCCGCCCGCTTGGCCCCCGCTCCCCCGAAAGAGCCGATCAAGAAGTAGACCGGGATCAACATGGCCTCGAACAGAATGTAGAAGAGGAAGACGTCGCGAGCCGCGAAAACCGCGATCATGAAGGTCTCCAGGCAGAGCACCAGGGCGGCGTAATGAGCCTGTTTAGCCGGCGAGGACTGCTCCCGCCAGGCGGCCAGCAGCACAATCGGCACGGCCAACGCCGACAGCAGGATCAACACCAGCCCGATGCCGTCCACCCCGACCGCGTAGGAGACGCCGAAACTCGCGATCCATTCCACTCGCTCGGTCAGTTGGACGCCGCCGCCGATTTTGAATTGGCTGGCCATGGCGACGCCGAGGGCCAACACCACGAGCGACCAGGCCAGCGCGACGACGCGGGCGTGGCGCCTGACCGCCCCGCCGGCCAACCAGACAACCAGGGCGCCAAGGCTGGGCGCCGCGATCATCGCCGTCAGGTAGGGGAAGTTCTGCATAGTCATTCCTCTTCACTCCTCACAGCCGGCCGGCCAGGACGATAGCGGCCAGGAGGATCACGCCCGCCAACATAGTCGCCGCATAAGAGCGCGCGTAGCCGTTTTGGACGCGGGCGACTAAGCCGCCGACGCCTTGGACAAGCCAAGCCAGGCCGCGCACGGCCCCGTCGACGACGTCATCGTCGGCTTTGGCGGCCTGGGCGACCAAAACCTGTCCGGGCCTGACGAACAGCGCGTGGTTGACGGTGTCTTGGTAGAGGTCGGCCCTGGCCGCCCGGATCAGCCCGTCGGCGGCGGGCGGCAGGACCGGCACATTCGCTTTGGCCGATCCGAATCTGGTCCAGGCGATTAGCGCCCCGACCACCACCAGCGCCAAAGTCGCCCCCATTATGATCGGCGCGCCCAGGACCGGCTCGCCGTGGTGGCCTTCGACCAGGGCCGGCGCCAGGTAGTCGTCGAACCCGACCAGAGTCAAGATCAAGCCGAGCAGGACCGAGCCGAGCGCCAAGACCGCCATCGGCACGGTCATCAGGGCCGGGCTCTCATGCGGGTGTTGGCCGTCGGTCCAGCGGGCCTTGCCGTAGAAGACCATGAAGAACAGGCGCGACATGTAAAAGGCGGTCAAGCCGGCCCCGAAGAGGGCCACCAAACCGAACACCCAGCCCTGCCAAAGCTGGCCGTCCGGCGCGACGAAGGCCTGCTCGATGATCTTGTCCTTGGAGAAGAAGCCGGCGAAAGGCGGCACGCCCAAAATGGCCAGCCAACCCATCATGAAGGTCAGCCAAGTGATCTTCATGAACTTGTCGAGGCCGCCGAAGCGGCGCATGTCGACTTGGTCCCGCATCGCGTGCATCACCGAACCGGCTCCCAAGAACATGCCCGCTTTGAAGAATCCGTGCGTCAACAGATGCATTATCGCGAAGACGCCGCCGACCGGCCCCAATCCGGCGGCCAGCATCATGTAGCCGATCTGCGACATCGTCGAGGCGGCCAGGGCCTTTTTCATATCGTCTTTGGCGCAGCCGACGATGGCGCCGTAGAGCAGAGTCACGGCGCCGACGACGACCACCGCCAGGCGGGCGGCGGGGGCCTGTTCGAAGATCGGGCCGGACCGAACCACCAGGTAGACGCCGGCCGTCACCATAGTGGCGGCGTGGATCAGGGCGGAGACCGGGGTCGGGCCGGCCATCGCGTCGCCGAGCCAAGATTGGAGCGGGAACTGGGCCGACTTGCCGCAGGCCGCCAGCAGCAAAGCCAGCCCGATCAGAGTCAAGGTGGCGGCCGAGGCGTGTTCGGCGGCGGCGAAGACGCCGTCGAACGACAGCGTGTGGAACTGGGAGAACATGATCATCATCGCGACGATCAGGCCGACGTCGCCAACCCGGTTGGCGACGAAAGCTTTCTTCGCCGCCACGGCGTATTCCAGGCGCTGATTCCAGAAGCCGATCAACAAATAGGACGCCAGGCCGACGCCCTCCCAGCCGACGAATAGCAACACGTAGGAGTTGGCCAGCACTAGCAAGACCATCGCCGCCACAAATAGGTTGAGGTAGGCGAAGAAGCGCCGCCGGTCGGCGTCAAGGGCCATATAGGCCACCGAGTAGACGTGGATCAGGCCGCCGACGAAAGTCACCAGCAGCACAAAGGCGAGCGACAACTGGTCCACCCGGAGGCCGAAGCTGAGGTTGAGGCTCGACCCCGAAATCCATTCGAACAGGTCGATGTCTTGGACGCGGTCGGCCGCCGGACGCGACAGCAGGTCGACAAAGGCCCAGGCGCCGACGGCGAAGGCGCCGGCCGGGGCGGCCACCCCGAGCAGATGCCCCCAGCGGTCCGCCGCCCGGCCGACCACCAGCAACAATCCCGCGCTGGCCAACGGTATGGCGATGACCAGCCAAGTCAGTTCGGCGGCCAGGGAATGGCCGGCGGTTTCGGCGGCGGCCGCGAAAACGACGTTGTCGATCATTGGTCAGCCCCTCAGCAGATTCTCGTCGTCGACGCTGACGGTGCGCCGGGTGCGGAACAGGGACACGATGATCGCCAGGCCGACCACCACCTCGGCGGCGGCGACCACCATGACGAAGAAGGCGGCCAACTGGCCGTCGAAATCGCCCCACATTCGGGAGAAGGCCAGGAAAGTCAGGTTGGCGGCGTTGAGCATCAATTCGACGCCCATGAACACGACGATCGAGTTGCGCCGCACCAGCACGGTCACGGCGCCGATGACGAACAGGACCGAGGCCAGGATCAGATAGACCGACACGTTCATGGCCGCGCCTCCGGCTCGTCTTCCTCAGCCGGAACGGCCGGCTCGTCTTCCTCAGCCGGACCGGCCGGCTCGCCGCCCTCGGCCGGACCGGCCGGGTCGCCTTCTTCAGCCGGACCGGCCGGGTCCGGGGCCAAAGGCGGCCCCGGCGGCTCCAAGTCGCCCGGCGGGGCGGCCGCGTCCAATTGGCGCCGCCCCGGCGCGGTGTCCGCCAGCAGGTCTTGGGCCAGTCCGCGCAAGGCGTGGACTTGGCCGCGCAGCCGCAGCGAACTCGGCACCGAGTCCTCGATGACGTTGCCGTCGGCGTCGATCGCCGGAACGTCGGCGGCGTTGTGGCGGGCGTAGTTGCCGGGGGCCGGCGGCGGGGTCAAGCGCATTCCCCGCTTGGTCCGGATCGCCATGATTTGGCTTTGCGTCACCGGTTTGACCAAACGCACCCGGTGGGTCAAGATAACCGCCCCCATAGCCGCGACGATCAACAGGCAACCGGTGATCTCCAAAGTGAAGGCGAAGTCGGAGAACAGCAATTCGGCGACGCCGCCGACGCTGTCGGTCGCCGGCGACTGGCGATCGCCGGCCGCCGCCAGGTCGGCCGTGAAAGTCGACCGCGCGACCGCCCCGGCCAGCACCGCCGCCAGTCCGAGCCCGAAGACGACGCCGAGCGGGCGCTGACCCCGGATAGTCTCCACGAAGGAATCCGAGACGTCGACGCCCACCAGCATCAACACGAAGACGAACAACATCATGATGGCGCCGGTGTAAACGACCACCTGGACCACGCCCAAGAAGGGCGATCCCAGGCCGACGTAAAGGAAGGCCAAGCCGACCATCGTGACCATCACCGAACAGGCGGTCAGCACCGCCCGTTTGGAGAACAACAGGGCTGAGGCGGACAACACCACGATCGGGCCGACGATCCAGAACAAGACCTGTTCGGCGGTGGTCATCGCCAGGTCGGCGGTCATCGCCCTCCTCCCTTCGCCGCGTCGGCCGGGGCGGCGGCCGCGGCCTGGGCGACCCCCGCCGCCGCGCCGGCGGCGGCCGCGGCCTTGGACAAACTGGGGTCGCCGGGCCGGTTGCGGCGCACCCACTCGACCTGATCGGAGGTCGGCCCGCCAACCGCGCCGGCGTAATAGTCGTCATCGTCCAAGCCTTCGGCCATCGGATGCGGCGCCGCCAACATACCCTCCTCGAGCGGGGCCAAAAGCTGGTCTTTGGTGTAGATCATGTCCTCGCGTCTGGCGGCCGCCAACTCGTAGAAAGTCGTCATAGTCAACGCCCGGGTGGGGCAGGCCTCGATGCACATACCGCAGAAGACACAGCGCAAATAGTTGATTTGGTAGACCTTGCCGTAGCGTTCGCCGGCCGAATACTGCTCTTCGGGCGTGTTCGCCCCGGCCTCGACGAAGATCGCGTCGGCCGGACAGGCCCAGGCGCAGAGCTCGCAGCCGACGCACTTCTCGAGTCCGTCCGGATAGCGGTTGAGCTGGTGGCGGCCGTGGTAACGGGGATAGGGCGGCGGGAACTTGCCCTTGAACGGGTACTGTTCGGTGACCGGCTTGGCGAAGAAAGTCCGCAGCGTCACCCCGAAACCGGCCCACGGGGCCACCCCGCTGGCGAGGAACCCTTTTTTCTTGCGGCTGGGATCGAGGCCGGCTCTTTTCGGGCTCATCGCTCCGCCTCCTTGTCGTCCGCCGGTCCGGCCTCGGCGGCCTGAACCGGGACCAGTTCCTCGGTCGCGGCCTGGGCCAGGCGCCGCGCCCGCTCGGACGGGGCCAAGACCTGGCCTGGCAGCGGCGGGACCGGAAAACCGTCCGCGAAGGCGTCGATTTCGACCGGCTCGCCGGGCGGGGGCGCCGGTTCTTCGGGGATGGGCCAGTACCAGATGATTATGAACACCACCACCGCCCAGGACAAGATCGGCACCGCCCAGGCGTTGAAATGGTAGTTGGTGAACTTGTCGACCGCCCTGAGGCAGGTCAGCAGGACGATCCAGGCCAGGGCCACGGGCAGCAGCCCCTTCCAGCCCAGCCGCATGAACTGGTCGTAGCGCAGCCGCACCACGGTGCCGCGGACCCAGACGAAAACGAACATCAACAGCCAGGTCTTGGCCAGGAACCACAAAATTGTCCAGTAGCCGGTGTTGAGCACGCCGTCGCCGATGGCGCTGAACGGCCACGGCGCCCGCCAGCCGCCCAGGAACAGCGTTGTGCAGACAGCCGAGACGTTCAGCATGTTGATGTATTCGGCC
>JAITKC010000205.1 GCA_031278665.1 Bifidobacteriaceae bacterium
GGGTCCAACTCGGGCATCCTGGAGGGCATAATTTGGGCGGCCGAACAGGGCGCCCAGGTCATCAATCTGTCGTTGGGCGATCCGGGCATGTACGGCGACGGGACGTCGTATTTCGACCAGGTGGTCAACCAGGTGGCCGAAGACTACGGCTGTTTGATCGTGGTGGCCGCCGGCAATGACGCCGACTTCCAGACCGTCTCCACCCCGGCCGTCGCCGATCGGGCCCTGTCGGTCGGCGCGACCGCCCAAGACGGCTACCACGCCTGGTTCTCCTCGGCCGGGCCGAGGCGCGGCGACGGCGCCGTCAACCCGCAAATCGTCGCCCCCGGCGCCGGCGCCGAAGAGGTCTTCACCGACGAATGGGGCAGTTACACCGAACTGGGCGGGATGACCGGCGCGGAGGCCGGTTCAGACGGCTACGTTTCGGATTACATGGGCACCTCGATGGCGGCGCCGTTGGTGGCCGGCGCGGCCGCCCTGCTAATCGAGTCGGACACAACTTGGGACGCCGACAAACTGCGCGCCAAATTGGTCGCCTCGGCCGTCCCGGCGCCAGACGAGGCCAGCGTATTCGAACAAGGCGCCGGCGTGCTGAACATTCCCAAGGCGCTGACCCAATCCCTGACCACGTCCCCGACCGAATTGAACCTGGGGCTGGTCCCATTCCCGGCAACCGGTTCGGTGACCAAGACATTGACTTACGCCAACGCCGGCGCGACCGCTCAGACGCTGACCCTCGAGGCGGGTTTGACGACGGTCGAATATCTTGGGCCGGTCGTCAACACGACCGATCCGCCCGGTCCGGACGACTCGGAACCGGCAAACGGCGACGGCTCCGAAGGCGAAGACGGCCCCATCGCGCCTTTGAGCCCCGACCACGTGACCTTGTCGGCCCAAACTGTGACCGTCCCGGCCGGCGGGGTGGCCAGCGTCGACGTCACAGTGGACGCCGAAGCCTTCCAGGCCGGTTATATCGGCGGCTATTTGACGGCCTCGGACGCGGCCGGCGACGCCGTGCTGCGGACGCCGATCGGCTTGGCCAACGAACCGGAGAAACACGAGCTGACCGTCACCGCCACCGGCCTGGACGGCCAGCCGCTCGAAAACGCCGACCTCGCCTTCGACTTGACCGTCGTCGATTTGAACTCTTTTATGAGCGTCACCTTGCAACCGGTCGACGGCAAGGCCAGCGTCGAACTGGTGGCCGGCGGCGACTACCTGTTGAGCGCCTACGCGGCCACCGCCAACGACACCGGCGGCAGCGAAGACCTGGCCGGCCTGACGCCCCTGATCGGCTTCGACGGGCCGACCGAGGTGACCATCGACGGCGCCAGCGCCAAGGACTTCACCGTCCCGACCGGCCAACCGGTCGACGGCGTGACATTGGCCAGCACCACGATCACGATCGAAGGCGACGAGTGGAGCTCGGGCTTCGAGTTCGGGGTTCTCAGTTACGTCGACCCGCTGTCCACCAGCGGGGTCCACATAATTCCGCCGGCGCCGGCCGACGGGGCCGAGGTGACTATGGCCGGGTGGGCGTCGCTGGCGCAACCGAAGGCCGAGGCGGCGCTCGACGCTTGCGGCCTGGACCCGGTGCCGGTGGTCGACGCCAGCGGCCAAGTCCCGACCGGTCACTCCGCCTACGGCTTGGTCGACGCGCTCGACGGCGCGGACCTCCCGGCCGGCGCCGCCGACCAGGCGGCGGTCGTGGGTCTGTCCGCCTCAGAGCTCGCCGATATCACCGTGGATATCATCCTGGCCGTCCACGAGCGGCTGGCGGACATCCAGGCCGCCGGCTACGGGGCCGCCGTCGTCGGGACCGACCTGCCGACTATTGGGCGAATGGTGGTCGAGGCCGCGGTCAACTGGTTAGAAGACGAACCGATCACGCTGCCGGTGCTGGTGACCAACCAGGCCGGCACTGAGAAGCTGGCCGCGGCGGCCGCCCAGGGCGGGTCGATCCACACCCTCGGCCGGGGCACGCCCGAGTACCTATACCAGTTGTACCAGACCTTCGACCCGCAGGCCGACGCTTACACCCTGGCGACGGACGATTCGTCGACCGCCAAAGTGACGGTCCACCACCGGGCGATGGGCTCGACCGGCTATAACCAGGACACCTTCTGGAGCGACTACGGCGGTGTCGTTATGGCCGTCAACGCCGAGCCGGCCTCAAGCTATGTCGCCCACCTCAGCCCCGAGACGCTCTGGACGCTCGAGAGCTATCTAGTCGACCGCGAGACCGGAATGGGGCTCAACTACTTCGCGGTCCCGTCGCGCCTGTACTACGCCGACGTCGACGTCGACCTGACCCTCGGATCGCAGGTCCACGGCGCCGGGTTCGACACCGAAAACGGCGCCACTCTGATGCGTTTCGACGACACGCTGTTCGGCGCCCTGCCTTTGTTCGTCGACGGCCAGGGCCATGGGGAGCTTGCCCGAAATCTCGACAACGAACTGGGCTACGCCTCCCTCGACGCCGTCCTGACCGACCTGACCACCGGGCAAGAAGTTCTCACGACCGGCGGCGAAGAGACGGTTTACGAGATCTGGGTCGAAGGCCTGGACCCGGCGGCCCACAAGTACCGGCTGGACGCGACCACGAAATCGGACAGCGACCTTTGGTCCTTGTCGACTGACGTGACCTCGAGTTGGGAATGGGTTTCCGCCGCCCCGCCGCCGGCCGGCGGCGAAGATCCCGAAGACGCCGACCAGACCGGCTGGCAAACCGAGGCGCTGCTTCAGGTCTGGTATGACCTGCCCGGCCTGGACGCCTACAACGCCGGCGCGCCAAACCAGCCGATTGTGCTCCACATCGGCGACTTGACGGATACCGAGCCGTTCGCGCTCGACGCCGTGACCTTGGAGGCCTCCACCGACGGCGGCGCCACCTGGACGCCGGTGGCACTGAGCGACAGCGCTCCGCCGGCCGATTCGGTTGGCGCGACCGGCAACGAGAAGCTCCGCGTCGGCTTAATCGAGGCGGACGCCGGCGAGGTCGTCTCGCTGCGCTCGCATGTCGCCGGCGGAACGTCCAGTTTCGACCAAACGATCCTCGACGCCTACCCGGTGACCACCAGCCCGCGTGACTACCAGACGCCCGCCAGTTGGACGTCCTGCGGCATCGAGTCGCCGCTGCCGATCAACCTGACGTCCACTGTTTCGAGCGCCTTCCAGGCCAAGGGACAGGCGCCGGACGCCACCGTGACACTGAGCCTGATCGCGCCGGCGACGCCGGAGCCGGCCTCTCCGGTTCCGATGGTCGCCGGCGCCGGCGCCGAATGGCGGCCGGACGCCTTCGGCGACCCGGCGGTGGTCAAACTCGAGGGCGTCTTCTACGGCCGGTCGGCTTCGGCCTTCGCCGTGGCCGATGCCGCGCCGGCCGACGCCGTGGCGATCGGGACCGCCAGCGCCGAGGTGACGCTGCCGACATCGGGCTTAGAGCCGGTCAGCGTCAAAGTTCCGGCCGGCTTCACCGTGCCGACTTCGCAATACGGCGTCTGGGTTTGGCGGATCGACCCGGCTAGCCAGACCGCGCCGGTGGCGCCGCTGATTCAGCCCGGTCTGGCGGACGCCTTCGGCCTGACACAGTCGACCCAAGTCACCCAGATGGAGCTGTCGGTCAACTCCAAGGCCTCCAAGACCGCCGCCAAGGCCGCCAAGAGCGAAGGGGCGCAAGTCTGCGACTCGGTCTGGTTGGAGCACGGCTCGGCCGGCGACCTTTGGCTCAACGACTGGAACAGCGACAAGCCGGTTCAGGTGGCGGTCACCGGCGCCCTCTACGCCGCCAAGACGGCCGGCCAGGCCGGGCCGGACGCCGCCGCCGGGCTGAAGCCGGTCAAACAGTTCAAACTGACCTTCGCCGGCGCCGGACCGGACAACGCCCAAACGGTCTGCCATTCGCTGGCCAAGGGCCTAGCCGGGGCCTACGGCTTCCAGTTCGGCATCGACCTGGCCGGACAGGCCGACGGGGCGGCGAACTATCTGTCGAAGGGCTTCGCCACCAACCTGTGGGATGCCGCCGCCACCGTCCAGGTCACCGCCGCGGACTCCGGCGCCCTGGAGGTCACCGGCGCCGCCGATCTGGCGCCGATGCTCGCCTTGGCGCTGGTCTTGTTCGCCGCCGGCCTGG
>JAITKC010000233.1 GCA_031278665.1 Bifidobacteriaceae bacterium
GGATCGACAGGTTGGCCATGGTTATGTCCACTCGCCCGGCCAGTTCGGTCAAGGTCATGCCGCGCTCGGATAGGAGCGCGCCCAGGCGCACGCCGATTCGGCCGTTGTCGCTATCTGGCGATTCGGCGGCCGCGCCGGGCGCGCCCGCCCGCGATTGGCGCCGCCGGTTCACACCAGTCCATCGGTTTCCTTTTGCAGAGCCAGTCCGCGCCGGAAGTCTTCGGCTATCACACCGAACACCGCGCCGATCGGCACGAAATCGAATTGGATGAAAGCTGCGGGATAGACCAAGTCCTCGATGACCGGCCGGGCCGCTGCGGCGAACGACCCGAGGCTGGTCGCAACCAGGTTGGCGGCCCCTCCGGCCCAGGTCACCAACCCGGCCGCGTACAGTCTGCGCACGCTGCCGGTGTCGAAGGGCGAGCCCCGGCGGATCTTCCTGACCAATTGCAACACCAAGATCATCACCGCCAGGCCGGTCGCGCCGAAGATCAAAGATGACCCTGTGGTGGCCAGGAAATCCGCCCAACCGGGATGCGCGAAGGTCACCTCGGCGCTGACCGAGGGCGTCAAAGTGACTTCTCCCAGGTCGATGTAGCCCGATTCCGGCAGCCGCGCGTCAGGGCCGAATACTTCCTGGATTCCGGCCGGTGTCAGTTCAAACTGCAACCGCTCGCTTGAGCTGGTGATGAACCATCCGCCCTCGCCCGGCGGCTGGCTTGTCCGTCCAAGGCCGGCCAGCGGCTGGACCAGCCCCCAGGCGACGAACTGGACGATCCCCAACCAGACCAGTACATCCAAGACCCAAAGGCCCGTCTTGACGTCACCCTTCGATGGAATGGCGCCCATAATGTCTCCTCCTAACCCGGTGTTATCGTTTTTCGATGTTATCGAATATCAATAAACCACGCAACCCCTCACTGCGGACAGGGGCCGCGCCGGGCCGCGCCACCCCGGGCCGCAGGCCGGGGCCGGGGCCGCCCGCGGGGGCCGGGGCCGGGGCCGCGCGGCCTGGCGGCGTCGTCAAGGAGCGGGTGACGGGCTTGTAGGGCTCAGACAAGGAACGCGCCCATCTGGCACCTGGATTCGCAGGTGAGAGCGGTGCAGTTTAGGCTCGAAGCGACAAAGGCTGGCTTGGCAACCGCCTCAGCACCGACCGACCCGAGGAGCCCGTTTGACCGCCACCATCCCATCCGCCCCCCGTTCCGCCGCCCCGGACCCCGCCCCCCGTTCCGAGGCCCCGGAAGCCGCCGCCCCGGCGGGCGCCGGCGCGGTCGGGACCGGCCCGGTAAGGGGGCGGACAGAGGCGCGATTGGCGGCTCACGCCGAGCGGATGCGGGCGGCCCTGGAGTTGTCGGAGGAACAGGCCCGGGAAAGGCAACACGGACGCGGGCGGCTGACCGCCCGCGAGCGGATCGACCACTTGCTCGATCCAGGCTCGTTCATCGAACTGGACGCCCTGGTGGAGCACCGCTCGCAAGCGTTCGGCTTGGGCTCCAAGCGAATTCCCGGCGACGGCGTGGTCACCGGCTACGGCGCCGTGGACGGGCGCCAGATCTGCGTCTTCGCCCAGGACTTCACAGCCTTCGGCGGCTCGTTGGGCGAGGCCCACGGCGAAAAGATCGCCAAGGTCCAAGACTTGGCCCTGCGATTGGGCGTGCCGATAGTGGGCATCTCGGACGGCGGCGGGGCGCGGATACAGGAGGGTGTGGCGGCCCTGACGCAGTTCGCCGAACTGTTCCGCCGCAATGTCGCGGCCTCCGGTGTGATTCCGCAGATTTCGCTGATCCTGGGGCCGTCGGCCGGCGGCGCGGTCTACAGCCCGGCCCTGACCGACTTCATCGTCATGGCCAAGCGCACCAGCCACATGTTCATAACCGGCCCAGACGTGATCAAAACGGTTCTCGGCGAAGACGTCAGCTTCGAGGAACTAGGCGGCGCCGACACCCACACCGCCAAATCGGGCGTCGCCCATTACGCCGGCGATGACGAGCGCGACGCCATCGAGTTCGTCCGCCACCTGCTCGGCTACTTGCCGCCGAACAATCTGACCGACCCGCCGGTCTACGCCCCGCCGGCTCCGCCCGGCCAAACCGGCACGTCAGCCGCTCAACCCGGCCACGGCGCCCAAACCGGCCACGGCGCCCAAACCGGCCGGCCCGCCGGGCTCGACCAAACGACGGACGCCGGCGACTTGGCCCTCGACGACCTGATCCCGGATCAGGACAATCGCCCCTACGACATGCGCCTGGTCCTTGAGGCGATCCTGGATTACGCCGACTACCTGGAGCTTCAGGCCGACTACGCGCCCAACGTGATCACCGCCTTCGGCCGGATTGAGGGCCGGTCGGTCGGTGTGGTGGCGAATCAGCCGTTGGCGATGGCCGGCGCCCTCGACATCGCCGCCTCCGAGAAGGCGGCGCGTTTTGTGCGCACCTGCGACGCTTTCGGAATTCCGGTCCTGACATTCGTCGACGTGCCCGGATTCCTGCCGGGCGTGGACCAGGAATGGGACGGTATCATCCGCCGAGGAGCCAAATTGATCTACGCCTACGCCGAGGCGACGGTGCCGCTGGTGACGGTCATCACCCGCAAGGCCTACGGCGGCGCCTACATAGTGATGGGTTCGAAGAAACTCGGCGCCGACATCAACCTGGCCTGGCCAACCGCCCAAATCGCGGTGATGGGCGCCGAAGGCGCGGTCAACATTGTCCACCGGCGGGCCTTGGCGGCGGCCGAGGGCCAGCCGGAGGGCGCCGAAACGCGCGCCCGTCTGATCGCCGAATACGAGGACGCCCTGGTCAACCCCTACGAAGCCGCCAAGCGCGGCTACCTGGACGCCGTCATCCAACCGCACCAAACCCGCTTCCAGGTCACCCGGGCGCTCAGGGCGTTGGCCACCAAGCGGGCCGCCACCCAACCGAAGAAACACGGAAACGAGCCGTTGTGACACCGCAATTGACTATTGTCCGGGGGGTCGCGACCAGCCAGGAGTTGGCCGCGCTGACCGCCTCATTGGTCGCCGCGGCCAGTCTTCGGGCGGCGCACGATGCCGCCGGGTCGCGCTTGGCGCCGCCCCGTCCGTCCGTCCGCCCGCTCGCGCCGGCCGAGGCGGGCCAGGCGCGCCCGGGGTCGCGCGGCGTCGACAGATCGGCCTGGCGGGGCCAAGCCGGCGGGTGGGCCAGACCGGGCCGCTGGCGGCGCCAGCCGTTCGGCTGATCGAGCGGGGATCCGGCGTCGACGGGCGGTGTCCGCCGAAGGCAGACGCCGGTATCAGTCAACGCCCAGGCCGCGCGACTAGAATTGGCCCATGAGCAATCCAGCCTTCACCCGTTCGCCCGCCTTTAACGGCAGGGCCCCCGCGCCGGCGCAAGCCAATCCCTACGCCGCGGACACCTCAACCGGTTATGCCGCGCCGACGGCTCAACAGCTTGGCGCCATGTACGCGGCCCCGTCGGCCAGCCCGGTCGACACCGGCCGCCTGACCTACGATGACGTGTTGATCAAATCCGTCGGCATGCTGGCGGTGATGCTGTTCGGCGCCGTCATCGGTTGGTTGATAACCCCCCAATTCCCGGTCGTCTACGTCTTGTGCGCCTTGGCCGGGCTGATCCTGACTTTGGTCAACGTCTTCAAGCGCTCGCCCAGCCCGATCCTCATCTCGAGTTACGCGATCTGCCAGGGCGTCTTCGTGGGCGGCATCTCACAGCTTTTCAACTCGCTCTGGAACGGGATTGTGCTGCAGGCCGTGGTCGGGACTTTCGCGGTCTTCGGCATCACCTTGGCCCTGTTCGCCAGCGGCAAGGTGCGGGCTTCGGCCAAGGCTTCGCGGATCGTCCTGATCGGCCTGATCGCCTACTTGGCTTACTCCGTGATCAACGTTGTGCTGATGTACACCGGCGTGACCACTTCGATGTTCGGCCTCGACAGCCAGGTGCAGATCCTCGGCATCCCGCTTGGCGCGCTGGTCGGTCCGTTTGTGATTCTGATGGGCGCTTACTGCCTGGTCGCGTCATTCGACGTGATCAAAGTGGGCGTCGCCAATGGAGTACCCGCCCGCTACGCCTGGACTGCGGCCTTTGGACTGCTGGTGGATGTCATCTTCCTTTATATCCAGATCCTCAGGTGGCTGGCCATCCTGCAACGAAACTAAAGGGTCGGCGGTTCAGCCGTCGGACTGCGCGAAGACCAGTTTGGCGATGGCGCGGGCCTCCGACTCCGGCTCCATGAACACTGGGGCGGTCCAGGAGTAACGAACACGCCAGCCGGCCGCCTCCAAGGCGGCCGGCCAGAACCGGATCTTGGCCCTGAGCGACGGCTCGGCCATGAAGGCCGGGTCGTCGGTCATGACCGCCGCCAACTCGCGGGCGGGACCGGGATCGGGACGCACCGCCAGTTTGATCCAGGGCCCCTGTTCGGGGCCGTAGTTGGCGGTCACATGGGTTCCCCGGCGCTCAATCCGGCGGGCCAGG
>JAITKC010000260.1 GCA_031278665.1 Bifidobacteriaceae bacterium
CGGCTCCCCGGCCGGTTTGCCGCCGCCGGCCGGCCCCGGGCCCGGGTGGCCAGCCAACTCGGCCAACGTCCAACAGTTCTTCCGCGACTGGTCCACCACCAGCGCCAACACGAACTCCAACGCCACCGCCAACGCGTCCGCCCTGCGGAACAGGCCCCCGAACACGCCGCGCAGCCGACCCAACGCCTCCTCCCACACGCGGGAACGTGCGATAGGACCCAGGACCGCCGGACGGCGGGTTACTTCTTTCGCAAACCATGATCATGCCCCCGGCGGCCCCACCAACCCCGCGGACACGCAGGTCAAACCCCAAAATCAGGCTGGAGTACTAGGCGCGCTGCTGTTGGCGCCGGCGCGCGGCCGCCGCCATCAGACCGCCAGCCAACACCAGCGCCAAGCCCGCGAGGACCAGCGGCTGGACGCCGCCCGCCCCGGTCCTGGGCAGCTTGCCGCCGCCCGTCCCGTCTGTCGCAGTCGAGGTCGTCCCTTGTTTGCCTGAATCCGTCGGGCCCGCCGTGCCCGATGCCGTCGCGGTCGCGGTCGGCTCCGGACCGCCTGTCCCGGTCGGGGTCGGCTCCGGACCGCCCGTCCCGGTCGGGGTCGGCTCCGGACCTCCCGTCCCGGTCGGGGTCGGCTCCGGACCACCCGTCGCGGACGGCGTCGGCTCCGGATCGCCCAGCAACACCACATCGAACGCGGCTGAATACGCGCCTGAGAGTTCGCCAGTCAATTCGACCTGATGCCCGCCGTGATCGACGTGGTCCGGGATGACCCAATCGAGTGTCACTTTGCCGTCGGCGTCCGCCGCGCGGGAACCCAAATCGATTGGATCGGAGTGCATCGTCGCGGTGACCAGCTCGCCGGGCTGGAAGTTGGTCCCAACTGCGATCTGGCGGCCGCCGCGGTGGATCGACGAACGGTCGACGGCGACCTGTGGCACGCCGATCCGCCAGCCGATCTGCGTGGTGTTGCCGGCCTGATCGGTGTGCTCGATCGTCACCATGTCGCCCTCAGCGGCATCGGGTTCGAGGTCGCACGCCCAACTGATGTCGTCCGCGACTTGCGTGCCGCACAATTCGCTCCCGTCGGCATGGCGCACCACCACGGCGTGTCCCGACTCCTCCCCCTGACCTGTGATGGCCGTGCCATCCGATGGGACCGTGCCGCCGGGCACCGGCGGTTGGCCGTCAACCAGCGTCAACACTGTTGGCGAGGCGTTGTGCTGGTCGTCCTCGATTCGCACCTCGACGGCTGTGTCATGGGGCAAGTCCGGCAACGCGCAATCGAACTTGCCGTCGACTCCGACCGGGCAACGCGCGATCTCCAGGCCGGAGACGGCATCCGTCACCACGACTTTGAGAACGCCTTCCGCCGCGGCGTCTTGATCCTCGTCTTGAACCGACCCCACGAGACGAGTGGCGTTGACCGGATTGACGTTCGGGGCCAGCAACTCGTCAAGCGTCACCGGGGGAACCGGATCGAAGACCACCACAGCCGGCGATCCCCATGCGATCACCACGCCCTCCACTTCGGCCGAGACACCGTAAGATCCGGCCGTTTGCGAGGTCAGAGCCAGGATCGCGACCCCAGCCGCGTCTGTCGTCCGTTTGACCACCGCGGGTCCGGGCACCGGCCCCGCCTGCACACGCTCCGGGATGCTGAACAGAACCTCGCGGTTCGCCAACGGGTTCGCGTCCGCGTCGGTCACATATGCCCGCACCGCCCGAGACTCGGCGCCGTCGGCCAAGGCCGAACCCGCCACCGGCTCCAACCGCGACAGCCCCTCGCCCGAAACCGGCGCCGCCGGCGGCGGAACCGGGTCGAAGACCACCGACGCCGGCGAACCCGCCACGACCGCGACCCCCTCGACCGACGCCCAGACCTCGTAGGACCCCGCCGATGACGACGTCAACGCCAACGACGCCGACCCGTCCGCGCCCGTCTCCACCGACACCACCACCGGACCAGGCGCCGAACCGGCCGAGACCTCCGCCGGAACCGAGAACGACACGCCCGCCCCCGCAACCCCCGCCCCGGACCCGTCCACAACCGAAACCACCAGCAGGCGCTCTTCAAACCCGTCCGCCAAAGCCGAACCATCCACCACCGACAACACCGCCGACCGCACAACGGGAGCGTTTTCCCAGGTCAGAGTGGCTGGCGAAGCGATTGTCGGGCCGTCGGCGCCGCCCAAGCGCGCCGCCAGGGCGCAGCTGCCGGCGGCGGCGGCGGTCAGTTCGACCGCGGCCAAGCCGTCAGCGTCAGTCATGACGTCCTTGGCCGGCACGCCGTCGAAGGAGACCGGGCAGGCCGAGCCGCTCAAGGCAAACCTGACGGGCTCGTCAGCCACCGAGTTTCCGAACCGATCCTCGACGGCGACAGTGGCGGTGTAGGTCTGGCCGACCAGAACCGATCCCACGGGCGACACGCTGAACTCAGAGTCGTCGGCGCTGCCGGGACCGGTGGTGAACAAAGCCACCAAGACCTTCGAGTCAGCCTCGTCTTGGACCGACAACAAGAACTGGGCCTCATCATCCGAATAGGCAACGCTGAAATACCGGTCCGCCGGCACGGAAGAAAAGACATCGACCTTGTAGACGCC
>JAITKC010000277.1 GCA_031278665.1 Bifidobacteriaceae bacterium
CATCGAGACCGACAATTTCTAGGCCGAAACGCATCGACACCGACAATTTCCCTGGTCGAACGCATCGAGACCGACAATTTCCCTGGTGTTTTGAATCGAGACCGACAATTTCGAGGCCGAAACGCATCGACACCGACAATTTCTAGGCCAGATCGCATCGACACCGACAATTTCTAGGCTGAAACGCATCGAGACCGACAATTTCCCTGGTGTTTTGAATCGAGACCGACAATTTCCCTGGTGTTTTGAATCGAGACCGACAATTGTTCTGGTCCCGAAAACAGTCGCGACGGCCTGACCTGCGACAACGCGAAAAGGCCTCCTAGAAATTGTCGGTGTCGATGCAAAAGGCCGGAAGAATTGTCGGTCTCGATGCAAAAGGCCGGAAGAATTGTCGGTGTCGATGCGTCCGGCCACAACAATTGTCGGTGTCGATGCAAAAGGCCGGAAGAATTGTCGGTGTCGATGACATCGTCGCGGCAATCGTCGGCCTCGACGCGGAATGGCGCCGGAGTTGTCGTTGTCGATCCGGGTCGGGGCGGGGCGCGGCCAGAAGCGTGTCCGTCCTGCGGGCTTGGTCCGCGGCCCGCGAGTGGACGGCGGCTCCAATCACCCCGTGGGCGCGCGAGTCGGCCTGAGTGAAGGCAAGCCAGTCGAGTATGGCGTCGAGCACGGCCAGGCGGGCGGCATCGGTGGGCGGCGGTGGCCGCGTCGGCGGGCGGGGGGCATCGGCGGGCGGGCGGCGTCGGCGGGCGGGCGGCACCGGCGGACGGGCCGCGTCGGCGGGGGGTTGTCGGCTGGGGTCGTAGAATTGCCTGCGGCCGTAGACGACGGCGCCCGGGCCGGGCGCCAGAGCAGGAGACCGAGACGTGACAACTGACGCCCCCGATTACAGCGCCCTGTCGTTGGCCGAGGTGGACCCGGAGATCGCCGCCGTGTTGGAAGGCGAACTCAGCCGCCAGCGCCGCACCCTCGAGATGATCGCATCGGAGAACTTCGTGCCCAAGGGGGTGCTCCAGGCCCAAGGATCGGTGCTGACCAACAAATACGCCGAAGGCTACCCGGGGCGGCGCTACTACGGCGGTTGCGAAGTCGTGGACATAGCCGAAGAACTGGCCATCGCCAGGGCCAAAGAACTGTTCGGGGCGGACTACGCCAACGTCCAGCCGCACTCCGGGGCGCAGGCCAACGCCGCCGCCATGGTCGCCATGATGGAGCCGGGAGACAAACTGCTGGGCTTGGAACTGGCGCACGGCGGGCACCTGACGCACGGCATGAAACTGAACTTCTCCGGCAAGCTCTACGAGGTCGCCGCCTACGGCGTGGACCGGGAAACCTATCGGATCGAGCCGGAGGCGGTCCGGCGGGCGGCGCTGGAACACCGCCCGCAAGTCATCATCGCCGGCTGGTCGGCCTACCCCAGACAACTCGATTTCGCGGCCTTCCGGGCCATCGCGGACGAGGTCGGCGCCGCCCTGATGGTGGACATGGCCCATTTCGCCGGGCTGGTCGCGGCCGGCCTGCACCCCAACCCGGTGCCCTTCGCGGACATCACCACATCGACCGCGCACAAGACCCTGGGCGGACCGCGCTCCGGTTTCATTTTGTCGCGCGACCAGGCCAAATGGGGCAAGAAACTGAACTCGGCGGTTTTCCCCGGCCAACAGGGCGGCCCGCTCATGCACGTGATCGCGGCCAAGGCGGTGGCCTTCAAGATCGCCATGACCGAAGACTTCCGCGACCGCCAAGCCCGCACCCTCGAAGGCGCCCAGATCCTGTCCGAACGCCTGTCTGCCGGGGACGTCAAGGCGTCCGGGGTCTCGGTGCTGACCGGCGGCACCGACGTCCATCTGGTGTTGGTCGATCTGCGCGAATCGCCGCTCGACGGCCGCCAGGCCGAAGACCTCCTGGATGAGGTCGGCATCACCGTCAACCGCAACGCCGTCCCCTTCGACCCGCGCCCGCCGATGGTCACCTCCGGCCTGCGGATCGGCACGCCGGCGCTGGCCACCAGGGGCTTTGGGCCGGCCCAGTTCGTCGAGGTGGCGGACGTGATCGCGACCGCCCTGCGCGACGGCGACGGCGCCGATGTCGCGGCGCTGAAAGCCCGCACCGCCCGCCTGGCGGAGGACTTCCCGCTGTACACGGGCCTGGCTCAATGACCGCCAAGACGCTGGACGGCCGCCAGGCGGCCACCGCCATCAAAGCCGACCTGGCCGGGCGCGTGGCGGCGCTGCGGGCCGGCGGCGTCCAACCCGGGTTGGGAACGGTGTTAGTGGGCGAGGACCCGGGTTCGGTCATCTACGTGGCCGGCAAACACCGCGACTGCGCCGAAGTCGGCATCGCCTCGATCCGGGTCGACCTGCCGGCGGACGCCACCCAGGCGCAGGTTATGGGCGCCTTGGCGGAGCTGAACGCCGACCCGGCCTGCACCGGTTACATAGTCCAGTTGCCGCTGCCCGCCCAGATCGACGCCGACGCCGTCATCAAGGCGATCGACCCCGCCAAAGACGCCGACGGCCTGCACCCGGCCAACCTCGGCGCGCTGGTGTTGAATATCGACGCGCCGCTGACAACCCCGCTGCCCTGCACGCCGCGCGGGATAATCGACCTGATCGCGCGCAACGGCCTGGACCTGCGGGGGGCGCATGTGGTGGTGCTCGGACGGGGGATCACCGTGGGCCGGTCGATCGGATTGATGTTCACGCGCCGCGAGGTCAACGCCACCGTCACCCTGACCCACACCGGCACCCGCGACCTGGCGGCGCTGCTGCGCCAAGCCGATGTCGTGGTGGCGGCCGCCGGCGTGCCCGGATTGGTCCGCCCCGAACACGTCAAACCCGGCGCGGCGGTCCTCGACGTGGGCGTCAGCCGGCGGCCGAACGCGGACGGGAAACTCGTCATCGTCGGCGATGTGGCGCCTGAGGTGGCCGAGGTGGCCGGCTGGGTCGCCCCCAACCCCGGCGGAGTCGGCCCGATGACCCGCGCCATGCTGCTGACCAACGTGGTCGAGGCGGCCGAGCGGCGCGCCCGGCGGGGCGACCCGGATGCTTGAGATTCGCGCGCTGAGCCGGTCTTTCGGGGCCGTCAAAGCCTTGGACCAGGTCAGCTTCACAGTCGGGGCGGGCCGGCTGACCGGATTCGTCGGATCAAACGGCGCCGGCAAGACCACCGCCATGCGCATCATCATGGGGGTGTTGAGCGCCGATTCGGGCGCGGTGTTTTACGGCGGCCAACCGGTCGACCGGGCGATCGACGCGACCTTCGGCTATATGCCGGAGGAGCGCGGCCTCTACCCCAAAATGGGGGTGCGCGAACAACTCGTCTTCTTCGCCCAACTGCACGGGCTGACCAGGGCCAAAGCCGTCGCCAACGCGGACGGGCTATTAGACCGGCTCGGCCTGGCGCGGCGGGCCAAAGACCCGGTTGAGAAACTGTCGCTGGGCAACCAGCAGCGCGCCCAGATCGCGGCCGCGCTGGTCCACGACCCGGCTGTGCTGATCTTGGACGAGCCCTTCTCCGGCCTCGACCCCTTGGCCGTGGACGCGGTCATGGAGGTGCTGCGCGATTTCGCGGGACGCGGCGCGCCGATCCTGTTCTCGTCGCACCAACTCGACGTGGTCGAGCGGATCACCGACGACTTGGTGATCATCGCCGCCGGCCAGGTCAAGGCGGCCGGGGCGACCGCCGCCCTACAGGCCCGCCACGCCGGCTCGCGCCACCGGCTCGACCTGCCCGCCGGCGCCGACAGCGCTTGGGTGGCGGCTTGCCCCGGCGTCACGGCCGTGGCGTCCCCGGCCGGGGCGCCGGGCGTTGGCGCGTCCACGGCATCGTGCACCGTCTTGTTCGACGCCGCGCCCGATGCCGCCCAAGCCGTTTTGCGCCAAGCCCTCGCCTTGGGGCCGGTCAACCGTTTCGAGCGGGTGACTCCGCCGCTCAGCCAAGTCTTCAAAGAGGTGACGCGATGAGCCGGGTGTGGCTGGTGACCAAGCGGGAGATCCTCACCCAGGCCAGAACTAAGTCCTTCATAATCTCGACCAGTTTGATGATCGCGGCGGTGTTCTTGGGGGCGCTGGCGCCCGGCCTGCTCAGCGGCCTCGGCGCCGATTCCGAAAAAGACGTCAAAGTGGCCGCAGTCGGCGCGCTGGCCGAGGTTTTGGAGGCTTTGGAGGGTTTCGACGTGTTGGCCGTCGATTCTCCCGCCGATGCCGAACAGGCCGTCCGCGACGAGCGGGTCGACGCCGCCGTGACGCCGGCCGAAGACGCCGCGACGCCGCTCGGACTGGAGGTGATCGCCCGGGACGAGTCGCCCGCTCGGCTCCTGGCCGCGTTGACCGTCAGCCCGGCGGTCAGGCTCTTGGACCCGCCCAAAGTGGGCGAGTTCTTCCAGGCCATGGCGGCCATGGTGATCGCGATTCTGTTCTTCATGATCGTGATGATGTACGGCCAGTTGGCGGCTCAGAACACGGTGGTCGAAAAACAGACCCGGGTGATCGAATTGCTGCTGGCGACTGTGCCGGCGCGGGTGCTGCTGGCCGGCAAAATCGCCTCCAACGCGGTCTTGGCCTTCGCCACCGTCGCCGCCATGAGCCTGGCCCTGGTCCTCGGCTTGGCGCTGGGCGGCACCTGGGATGTGCTGGCCGGCGGCGACTTGGGCTTGGCGGACTTGGTCGGCGACAATCTGGCCCGCGTTCTGGGCGGCTCGCTGGGCTGGTTCCTGGCCTTCTTCGCGGTCGCCTTCGTGATGTTCTCATCTTTGATGGTCGGCTGCGCCGCGATGGTCTCGCGGCTGGAAGAAGTCGGATCGGTGCTGGTGCCCGTGACGATGTTGATTATGGTCCCGTATTTCCTGGTCGTCGCCTTCGGGTCGAACGCCGAGGTGATGGCCTGGCTGTCCTATATCCCGTTCTCCAGCCCCACCGCCATGACGCTGCGGCTGATCACCGGCGAGGCGGCCTGGTGGCAGCCGGTCGTGGCCCTTGCGATCCTGGCGGCGACCACCTGGTTGGCGATTATTCTGGCCGGCAAACTGTACGAGAACTCGATTCTGCGCACCGGCGCCCGCGTCAAATTCCTCAGCGCCCTGCGGGATCGGCCGTGACCGCCGCGGCCGGCCTTGAGATCACATCGCTCAACGTGGGCGGCGTCCGGGCGGCTATGCGCAAGGGCATGGGCCCCTGGCTGCGCGCCAAATCCCCCGACGTTCTTTGTCTGCAAGAGGTCAGGGCGCCGGCCGAGGTGCTGGATCCGCTGTTGCCGGACCGCGCCAACCACCAGTCGGTCTGCCGCTTGAAAGGCCGCGCCGGGGTGGCCGTCTCCTCGTTGTTGGCGGTCGAAGCCGTGCGCGAGGGCTTGGACGGCTTGGAACCGCTCGACGCCCACAGCGGGCGCTGGTTGGAGACCGATCTGCGACTGGCCGACGGCCAGGAATTGACTGTGGTCAGCGCCTACGTCCACGCCGGCGAAGCCGGCACCGAACGCGAGCGGCTGAAATTGGACTTCCTGGCGGCGATGACGGCTCGCTTGGAGGCCTTGCGCGGGCCCGGCGACGCCGCCCGCCAGGTTGTGGTCTGCGGCGACTTCAACGTCGCCCACCGCGAGGCCGACCTGAAGAACTGGCGAGGCAACCTCAACAACGCCGGTTTCCTGCCCGAGGAGCGAGCCGTGCTGACCCATTGGTTCGGCGAACTGGGCTGGGTCGACCTGGGTCGCCGCCTGGCCGGCGACCGCGACGGTCCTTACACCTGGTGGTCCTACCGGGGCAGGGCCTTCGACAACGACGTCGGCTGGCGGATCGACTATCAGATCGCCACCCCGGCCCTGGCGGCCAAGGCCCTGAGCCTGCGAATCGACAAGCCGGAGCGCTATGACGGGCGCTGGACCGACCATGCCCCCTTGACCGTCGCCTACGACCTGCCCGGGGCGGGTCAGCCGGGGAAGTGAACTAGGACGCCGGCTTCGCCCAGCGCGCGGGCGGCGCGCTCCAGGTTGACCGACTTGACCAGCAGGTAGTCGGTGTTGAAAGTCGAGACTGTGAAGACCGGCACGCGGGCTTGGGCCAGGACGCTGGTCAGTTCGCAGAGCACTCCGACCAACTGGAAGTCCCATTCGCCGGGCAGGCGCATTAGCGACCAGCCGTCGTCGCGGGCAGTCGCCGTGCGCGGCACGGCCGCCGAGGGGCAGACCAACGAGACCTCGTTGTCGGTCACCGCCAGGAAGGCCGGATGGGCGCCCGGCTGGCCGATCAGAATCGCGGCGTGGGCCGCGCTGGGCAATTTGACGATTGAGAACCGTCCCCGGATGACCTCAAGCCGCGTCGCCTCCATGGGGTCAAGTTTACGACAGGCGTCGGCCCGGGCCGGCGGCTTCGGCCAGCAAAAAGACCGGCGCGGCCAGGCGGGCTTGGGCGAAGGCCCGGGCGACGGCGGCGGCCGCGGCGGCGGCGCGGCCGGCTGGGACCAGGGCGATGGCCGAGCCGCCGAATCCGCCGCCGGTCATTCGGGCGCCCAGTGCCCCGGCCGCCCTGGCCGCCGCCACCGCCAGATCGAGTTCGGGGGCGGAGACCTCGTAGTCGTCGCGCAGCGAGGTGTGCGAGGCGTCTAGTAACGGGCCGGTCGCGGCCAGGTCGCCGGCCTTGATCGCGGCGACGAAGCGCCTGGTCCGGTCGATTTCGGTG
>JAITKC010000036.1 GCA_031278665.1 Bifidobacteriaceae bacterium
TTCGGCCCCCGGAGGGGCCGTTGCGGCCCCGAGACGCGAGCAATTTCAACATCTCGATCCAGTGGTGGATCGGGATGTGAAAACTGCTCGCGCCCCGCCGCCAACCCCAAACCACTCGACGGCGAGCCGGTGTAAACCATCTCGGCCGCCTCGCCGGCCGACCCCGACGGATGCGGCGGCGAAGACGGCAGGTCAGACGTATCCGCGGGCACGGACGCGGACGGCGACGGGTCGACCGGCGGCGCGGACGGCGACGCGGGCGGGGCGACCGGAACGGACCCGGACGCGCCGGGTTCGACGGCGCGCAGCGGGATGGTCGCGGTCGCGGCTTTGGTCGGCTGCCTCGGCCGGGAACCCGCCTAACCGACCGCGCGGACGGTCGTGTTCAGAGGCATCGGTCAAAGGGGCTTGGGCGCCCTGGCGAACAAACCGGGGCGACTGTGATGTTGCTCACATTTGGGCCTTTGAACAGCGCTTTTGCGAGCCCGGTTGGATAGCATTTTAGGCAAGCGGGATGGCCGTCGCCCGGACCGGCCCGCACAGCAGCCGCCGACCGAGCAACCACGCCCCGATGGGAGGTTCGGATGCCAACCGCAACCGCCGACACCAGACCCGCCAGCCTGGCGGGCGCAGTCGGCGCGCTCGCGCCGCCGAGGGGCGACCGGGCCGCCTGGGCCGAAATCGCGGAACGGCATTACCCGGTGGTCTACCGCGTCGCCTATCGCTTGACCGGTAACACGCCCGATGCCGAGGACCTGGCTCAGGAGACCTTCTTGCGGGTGTTCCGGTCCTTGGAGGGTTACCGGCCGGAGGGGAGCTTTGAGGGCTGGCTGGCTCGGATCACCACCAACTTGTTCATCGACGCCAAGCGGCGCGAGGCGCGAATGCGGGTCGAGACCCTCGGGGACGAGGCCGGCGAGGTGGCCGATCCGGCCTCGGCGCCCGACCAGTTGGTCGATCTGACCAGTTTCGACGACCGGTTGCGCGAAGCGCTGTCGCGACTCAGCCCCGACCTCAGGCAGGCGCTGGTGATGTGCGACGTCGAGGGCAAGAGCTACCAGGAGATCGCGGACGCGCTGGGCGTGCGTTTGGGTACGGTGCGTTCGCGGCTGCATCGGGCCCGCGCCCAGGCGCGCTGCGCGATGGCCGGCTGAGCGGCGGCCGGCTGAGCGGCGGCCGGCGGTCGGCGAGTCCGAAGAAAACCGTCAAGATTAGGTCAATTGTCTGCCACATCTTTACTCCCGTGCCTTACAATTCCCCTCATGGCCCGCATTCAATTGGCGGAAGACGACTCCGCCATTGCCGATCCTTTGGCCCGAGCGCTCACCCGCGAAGGCTACGACGTCACCGTTTTCGACAACGGGCGCTCAGTTCTCGACTCACCGGAATCCCCCGATTTGGTGATTCTCGACCTGGGCCTGCCCGACATCGACGGACTCGACGTGGCCAGGGCGCTGCGGGCGCGCGGGCCGCTGCCGCCGATCCTCATCCTGACCGCCCGGGCGGACGAGGTCGACCTGGTGGTCGGATTGGACGCGGGCGCCGACGACTACGTGACCAAGCCGTTCCGGCTGGCCGAGTTGCTGGCCCGGGTGCGGGCGCTGCTGCGCCGTTCGGGGGCGGAGGCGGGGGCCGGCGACGACCTGCGGGCCCAAGACGTCAAAGTCGAGGTGTCGGCCCACCGGGCCTTCCACGGCGACCGCGAGCTGCAGTTGACCGCCAAAGAGTTCGATTTGCTCAAGGCGCTGGTCCGCGAAGGCGGCTCGGTCGTCAGCCGCGAGGCCCTGATGCGGGAGGTCTGGGGTTCCGAGCCGTCGGCCGGATCGACTAAAACCCTTGACATGCATGTGTCCTGGCTGCGGCGCAAACTCGGCGACGACGCCGCCTCGCCGCGCTATATCACCACAATCCGGGGCATGGGATTCCGTTTCGAGACGACTAACTGAGGTCAAGTGCGCCGGCGCTTGATGCTCGCCACGACCATGGCGCTGGCCGTGGCGGTGATGCTGCTTGGCGGGCCGTTGGCGGTGTTCGCCGGCCAGTTGGCGCGGGCGCGGGCGGAGGCCGAGGTCCAGAGCCGGGCCGACGGCCTGGCCGCTTGGCTGGACCTCTACCAGTCGGTCGACTCGCCGATCGGCCAGGCGGTGTTGGACGGCTACCTGAGCGAGTCGGCGGATCAGTTGCGGGTCCACATCGACGTCGAGTTGGGCGACGGCGCCACGATGTCGGCCGGCGCGCCGATCACCGGCAAAGCGGTCGAGATCAGCGCCTCGCACCTGACGGTCACCTCGGTCAGCTTTCAGGTCTCTTGGTGGGCGCTGCAGCTCAAGGCGCTGCCGGCCTTCGGGCTGGTGGTCTTGGCCTGTCTGGTGGCGATGTCGGTGGGGGTGGCGTTCGCGTCCTGGCAGGCCCGGCGCCTGGCGGCGCCGATGGTCTATCTGTCGGCCACCGCCGAACAACTCGGCGCCGGCCAGCTGCGGATCCGGCCGACCAAGTCCGGGATCGAGGAGATCGACCTGGTGGCGGAGGAGCTGGCGCGGTCCGGCGACCGGATGGCGAAGCGCTTGTCAGTCGAACGCCAGTTTGCATCTGATGCCTCTCACCAGCTTCGCACGCCGTTGACCGCATTGGCGATGCGGCTTGAGGAAATCGAGTACCTGACTGAACGCGACGACGTCCGCGAAGAGGTTCGGATCTCATTGGAGCAAATCGAGCGCCTGTCCGACACGATCGACGAGTTGCTCGGGCGCAACAAGCCGGGCGCCGGGACGCCCCGGCGTTGGCTGAGGCTGTCCGAGGTCCTCGGCCAGCAGCAGGAGGAATGGCTGCCGGTGTTCGCCGAAGCCGATCGCTCGCTGGTGTTGGACGTGGACGAGTCGCTGACCGTCACCGCCAGCCCGGGCGCGCTCAGCCAGGTGATCGCGACCCTGTTGGAGAACGCGCTGACCCACGGCAAAGGCGTCACCACATTGCGGGCGCGCGCCGTCCAAGGCGGCGCCGCGATCGAGGTCGAAGACGAGGGGCCGGGCGTCAGCCCGGAATTGGCGCCGAAGATTTTCGAGCGGTCGTTCTCGACCGGCGGCTCGACCGGTCTGGGCCTGGCGGTGGCGCGCGACCTGGTGGCGGCCGAGGGCGGGCGCCTCGAACTGAGCAAACGCCAGCCGCCGGTGTTCACCGTGTTCTTGTCGTCTTCGCGTTGAACACCCAAAACTTGTAGGCCAAGTACCGGAAGACGGTGCCGAGGGCGATGCCGATATTGCGCGCCAGTGTGTCCGGCGCGGCGCCGTGGAAGCCCAGAACCCAACGCGAGAAATACAGGCAGGCGCCGGTTATAAGGACGCCGACCACATTGGCGGCGGCGAACGCCGCCACCTCCTTGGCCGGCAGTTTGGCCCGGCGGCGCGAGAACGTCCAGTAGCGGTTGCCGAAATAAGAGAAGGCGGTCGCCACCAGCGACGCCAGGATCGACGCCCGCACCGGCCAGGCGGCCATCAGGCGGCCGGGCCCCTCGG
Source organism: Bifidobacteriaceae bacterium (assembly GCA_031278665.1). Taxonomy (GTDB): domain Bacteria; phylum Actinomycetota; class Actinomycetes; order Actinomycetales; family WQXJ01; genus JAIRTF01. Next base: position 3,513 of record JAITKC010000036.1, read on the forward strand.
TCGCCAGCAGGTAGAAGCCGTTGTCGACCACCCAGGCGGCGGCGCCGACGGCGCCGAACTTTCCCGCCTCGTAGGCCCAGCGCGCCAGTTTGGACAACCGGCCGCGTCCGGCGCCCGCGTCGCCGCGTTCGATTGAGCCCACCGGGCCACTATAGCCAGCCGGCTTGGGCGCCCGGACGGCGCCGGCGTTAGACGCCGCCCGGCGGTCGCCCGGGGGTCGGTTCGGCCGGCGGTTCGGCCGGCGGTTCGGCCGCCGCCGGCCGCGAGCCGGCCGCCGGGGCCTATTCTGGTGGGCGTGAAAACCCCAATCCGCGTTGGCGTCGTCATGGGTTCGGACTCCGATTGGCCGGTGATGAAACCGGCCGCCGAGGCGCTGGACCGGGTCGGCCTGGGCTATGAGGTGAACGTCATCTCCGCCCACCGCCTGCCCGACCAGACCATCCGCTACGGCCGCGAGGCGGCCAGCCGGGGGCTGAAGGCGATAATCGCCGGCGCCGGCGGCGCCGCCGCGTTGCCGGGGATGCTGGCGGCCGTCACAGAATTGCCGGTGATCGGCGTGCCGGTGGCCCTTAAGGCCTTGGACGGACTCGACTCGCTGCTGTCGATAGTCCAAATGCCGGCCGGCGTGCCGGTGGCGACGGTCGGGGTGGGCGCCGCCATGAACGCCGGCCTGTTGGCGGCGCGGATCGTCGCCGCCGGCGACGGCGCCGAGGCCCGGGCGACGCGCGCCGCCCTGGAGGAGTTCCAGGCCCGCCAAGCCGCCGACGTCCAGGCCAAAGCCGATCGCCTGCGCGAACTCCTGCGCTCCTGACGGCGGCGCGGCGTCCGCGACGCTCGGACCGCGCCGGACCGGCGCGAACCTTGAGGCCGCGGCTTTCCCCCGGACGGCGCCCCGGCGATCAGGCTGTTGGTCGGGTCACGGGTCGTCGTGGATCACGGGCGGGGCGTCGAAGGCGGCCGTCCCGGCCGGGACGGCCGGCAGGCGGCCGGCGCCGTCGGGGGCGGGAATCGCCCCCAACAGGACTTTGGTGTAAGGGTGGCCGGGGTTCGACCAGACCGCCTCGGTTGGACCGGACTCGACGATCCGGCCCGACCACATGACCAGCAGGCGGTCGGCGATCAAACGCACCACCGACAGGTCGTGGGAGATGAACAGCAGCACCGCGCCCTGCGAGACGGCCAGTTTCGACATCAGATAAGCGACTTTGGCCTGGGTGGACGCGTCTAGCGCGCTGATCGGCTCGTCCCCGATCAAAACGTCGGGCTCGGCCGCCAAAGCGCGGGCGGTGGCGACCCGCTGGCGCTGGCCGCCCGAGAAGCTGCCGGGATAGCGGGTTTGGTCGCCGGCGGCCAGCCCGACCCGCTCCAACCAGTCGCCCGGGTTGGCGGTCGGACCGGCCGGCTGGGCCGGGTCGCCGGGGCCGGCCTGGCGCCGGCGGCGCAGCGCCAATTCCAGGCCGTCGCGGATTTGGGGGCCGACCGGCCGGCGCGGATTGAGCGACGAGCCGGGGTCCTGGAAAACCATCTGAATACCGGTTTGGAAGAGCGGGCGGCGGCGCACGCCGAGCGGGCGGATCGGCTGGCCATGGTATTCGACGGCGCCGCCGGCCGGCCGGACCAATCCGGTCAGGACTTTGGCGATCGTCGACTTGCCGCAGCCGGATTCGCCGACCAGGCCGACGACTTCGCCCTTGAACAGGTCGAAGGAGACGCCCCGGACGGCGCGCACCGGCGGGTGGCCGGGGTAGACGACTTCGATGTCGCGCGCGCGGATGACCGGCGCCCGTTCGCTAGGCATCGGCGGCCTCCTCGCGACCGTCTCCGGTTGATTCGCGGCCGGCAAGGTCGTCATCGGCGGGGCGGTCCCGGACCAAAGCGGCATCGGCGGGGCGGTCGCCGGTCGGGTCGCCGGTCGGGTCGCCGGACCCGAAGGGGTCGATGCCGGCCAGGTCGGCGCGCGAGCGCAGCCCGCCGGTCGCGCCGGGCAGCGAGGCCAGTAGTTCCCGGGTGTAGGGGTGGGCCGGGGCGGTGAAGACCTGGGCCCGCTCGCCGTTCTCGACAATCCGGCCGCGGCGCATTATCGCCACGCGATCCGCCACCGCGCTCATCACGCCGAGGTCGTGGGTGATAAACAAGACCGCCAACCCGAGCGAGTCGACCAGGGAGCGGATCAAGGCCAGGACCCCGGCCTGGACCGTGACGTCCAGGGCGGTGGTCGGCTCGTCGGCTATCAGCACCGCCGGTTCGCAGGCCAAAGCGATCGCGATGGCGATTCGTTGGCGTTGGCCGCCGGAGAACTCGTGCGGGTAGCGCCGCAACGTCTCGCGTCCGCCGGCCACCCCGACCCGGTCCAAGGCGGTCTGCGCGCGCTCGAGCGCCTCGGCCCGCGAAACCCCCAAGTGATAGCGGACATGGTCGGTCAACTGCGCGCCGACGGTCAACTGGGGGTGCAGCGAAGTGGTCGGGTCCTGGAAAACCATGCCGACCCGGCGGCCCCGGATGGCGTTCAGCGACCGTCCGGTGATCGCCATCAAGTCTTCGCCGTCCAGCCAAATGCGACCGGTGACCTCGGCCCGGGGCGGTTCCAAGCCGATCACCGTCAGACCGGTGATGGTCTTGCCGGAACCGGATTCGCCGGCCAGCCCCTGGACCTCGCCCCGGCCGACTTGCAGCGACACCCGGTCGAGGATCGGCGTCAAGCCGTCCTCGCCCCGGATGGAGAGGCTGAGCGAGTCAATCCGCAAACCCGGCGTCATCGCGGCGCCACCCCCGGGTCGAGCGCGTCGCGCAGGGCGTCGCCAATGAAATTGAAGCTGATCACAACAGTCAAAATGGCCAGGCCCGGGAAAACTCCAAGCCACCATTTGTCGAAATGGGAGACGGCGGCGGAGACCATCGACCCCCACTCCGGGGTGGGCGGCCTGGCCCCCAGGCCGAGGAACGACAACCCGGACAACAACAGCGCCGCGGTTCCGATGTCCAAGCTGGCCAACACCAGCGTCGGACCCATCGTGCCGGGCAGGATGTCCACCCGGATCGAGCGGACGGCCGAGAAACCGAGCAGCCGTCCGGACCAGACGAAGTCGTTGCCGCGCAGGCCGAGCACAATCGAACGGACCACGCGCGCGTACTGCGGCCAGGAGACCACCAGGGCGGCCAAGACCGCGTTGAACAGCGAGGCCCCCAGCGCGGCCGCCGTCACCATCGCCAAGATGACCGTCGGGAAGGCCATCACCAAATCGGTGAAGCGCATGATCGCCTCGTCCACCCAGCGGCCGAAGAACCCCGCCAGCAGACCGAGCAGCGATCCGATCAGCATCGACAGGCAGACCAGGACCAGCGCCAGGCCGATCGTCACCCGGGCGCCGGCCAGAATGCGCGAAAACAGGTCGCGGCCCAGTTCGTCGGTGCCGAGGAAGGACACCTCGCCGGGCGGGCTGAAACGCGGCAAGTCCTGGGCCAACGGGTCGAAAGGCGCGATCGCCGGGCCGATCAAGCAGATCACCAGCCAAGCCAGCGCGATCAGCCCGGCCGCCAGGCCGAGTGGTTGGCGAAGCCCCGGCGGGATCGCCCGCCACAGGCGCGCCGTCGGCGACCGGCGCGTCATCGTCCAACCCTGACTCTGGGGTCGATGAACCCGTAGGCCAGGTCCACGGCCAAGTTGACGCAAAGGTAGACCAAACCGACCACCAAACCGACGCCCATGACCGCCAACAGGTCGAGTTTGGACGCCGCCTGGTAGGCGTATGACCCCAGGCCCGGCCAGCCGAAAACCGACTCGACCAAGACCGTGCCGCTCAGCAGCGAGCCGAAAGCCAGGCCGACCACGGTCAGGACGGGCACGGCCGCGCCCCTGAGCACGTAGCGGAAGAAGACGACCCGGCCGGGCAAGCCCTTGGCCTTGGCCGCCCGCACGTAGTCTTGGTCCAAGACCTCCAGAATCGAGGTCCGCGAAAACCTGGTCAGCAAGCCGATCGTGTACAAGGTCAGCACCAGGGTCGGCAGCGCCAGGTGGGCGCTGGCGTCGACGAAAGTTCGCCACTCGCCCGCCAGCAGGGCGTCGACTGTGTACATGCCGGTGACGTTGGGCGGCGCGGCCACCCCGGGCGTCAACCGGCCGGACCCGGGCGCCCAGCCGAGACGGTAGTAGAAAACGTAGAAACAGACGATCGCCGTCCAGAAAGTCGGCAGCGAGATTCCGATCAGCGAGACCAGGCGGAGCACCTGGTCGGTCGCCAGGCCGCGCCGGTAAGCCGACCAGGCCCCGAAAGTTATGCCGATTAGGGCCGCGCCGACGATGGCGCCGAAGGCGATCTCCATTGTGGCGGGGACCGCTTTGGCCAAGTCGGCGGCGACGGCGTGGTGGGTCTGCCAGGAGGTCCCGAGGTCGAACCGGATCAGCCGGCCGAGGTAGGCGAGGTATTGCGCCGGCAGCGAGCGGTCCAGGCCGTATTCGGTCCTAAAACGGGCGACGATCTCCGGGTCGTCCGCCGCCCGTTGGCCCAGGGCGGCCGCCACCGGATCGCCCGGCACCAGATTGGTCAAACAGAAGGTCACCAGGGTCATGCCGAAGAGCAAGCCGACCGCGATGACCAACCGCTTGGCCACATAGCGGGCAAGAGCCGAGTGGCGCCGGCCGCCGCCGGCGCCACTCGGCGGCCGACCCGCGTCAGGATTGGCCGAGGCCGGCGACATTGATGAGCCACACCGGGTTGTAGTAGACGCCCGTGACACTCGGTTGGTAGACCACATTCGACCCGGGCTGGACCAGCGGCACGAACGGGCCGTCGGCGTTCATCGCCTTGCCCCACTCTTCGAAGACGGTCTTGCGTTCGGCCAGGTCGCCGGTGGTGTAGCCGCGGGAGACCAATTCCTCGATGGCCGCGTTGGCGCCTTGTTTCCAGCCCGCCCGCAAGCCGACGGTTTGGCCCGGTCCGAAGGCCAGATAGTTGGCCGGGTCCATATAGTCGGGGTTCCAGTACCACAGGCCGATTTGCTCCTTGCCGTCGCGGTAGGCGTCGATCTCGGTGGCGAAAGGCGCCGGCGCCAGGTCGACTTCGATGCCGACCGCCGACAACTGCGACTGGATCCGCTCCGCCAGAGTCGTCAGATTCAATCCGGTCGGGTCGATGTCGTTGGGGAAGGACAGGGTCAGCTTCTGGCCGGTCGCCCCGGCCGCCTGGGCCGCCGCCTGGGCCGCCGCGGCGTCATATTTCAGCGCCTCCGAATCCTCCAGGGCGCCCAGGAACACCGACGGCACCAGGCCATTGGCTTGCGCGGCGCCCCGGCCGGCGATCTCGATCAGGCTGTCGTAGTCGATCGCGGCTTTGACCGCCTTGACGAATTCGGGTTTCGACGTCAGCTCTGAGACCGCCGGATCCGAGTTGATCAACAAGAAGACGACCGTCGCCGACGGCACCGACTCCACTTCGACGCCATCGGCCAACGATTCGACCATGTCGCCGGAAAGTCCCAGCGCCACCTGCGAGTCGCCGCGCTCGACGTTCATCTTCTGGGTCGCCGGCTCGGTGTTGCGCACGATGACCGTGTCGTAAACGGGCGTCTGGGGTCCGTTGTAGTTCGGGTTCTTGACCAGAACCGCCTCTGACGCGGTGTCGAGTTTGTCGAGGACATAGGGCCCGGAGCCGGCCGAGGTCTGGTTCAGAAACTCCTCGGCGGCGTCCGACTCGTCGGTCGAGCCGCCGTTTTCCTGGACCAGTTTGGAGTTGACGATCCCGCATGAGGGCGTCGCCAGGACGGCCGGCAGGGCGGGCGAGGGATCGGCTGTCGTCAGTTTGAGGGTTTGGTCGTCGACTTTCTCGACGCTGACCCCGTCCAACAGGAACGACGGGTTGCCCTTGAGGCCCTGGAGCCGCTTCAGGGAGAAGACGGCGTCGTCGACGGTGACCGGGCTGCCGTCGGAAAACACCCGGCCGGGGGCCATCGTGAAGGTGAACTCGGTTTGGTCGTCATTCGACTGGTAGCTGGCGAGGTCCGCGACGACGGTGGTGGTGTCGTCGTCGGCGAAGGTCAGCAGTGTGTCGTAGAGGGCTTTGACCAGTATTTGGCCGGTCGGCTCGTATTCCCGGCCCGGATCGATCGTCTTGATGTCGAAAGTGGTGTCGACGACTATCTGGGTCGCGCCGGACTTGGCGGTCTGGCCGCCGGCGCCGCCCGATGTCGTGCCGCCGGGTTCGCCGCCGCCGCCGCAGGCGGACAGCAACAGGGCGGCGGCGCCGGCCGCGGCGGCGGCGCGCAGGCCCGATGTCCTGGTTGAAATCATGGTGTTTCCTTCCGCGCGGGCGCCGCCATTTCCGGCGGCGCGGTTCAGTCGAACACCATATCCGGTTACTTGCGCTGGTGGAACGCGCGAAACAGAATCGTAACCAGCCGCCGGCGCCGGCCCGGGCCCGCCGGCGGCGGCCTGACCGGCCGGGACGCCAGCGCCCGGCGAATCCGGCCGAGGCCCTAAACTGGCCTGCATGCCTGCAATCTCACGCGCGGAGGTGGCGCGCGTCGCCGCCCTCGCCCGCATCGCCCTGGACGAGGCCGAACTCGACCGGCTGGCCGGCCAACTCGACTCGATTGTCGAGGCGGTTCGGACTGTCGGCCAAGTCGCCGCCGACGACGTGCCGGCCACCTCGCACCCGATCGCGTTGGTCAACGTCTTCCGCCCGGACCAGGTCCACCCGTCGCTGAGCGTCGAGGAGGCCTTGCAGTCGGCGCCCGCCCGCGAGGCCGACCAGTTCAAGGTCCCCCGGATACTGGGGGAGGAGCCGTGAGCGATCTGACCCGCCTGAGCGCCGCCGCCATGGCTGAGCTGTTGGCCAAGGGCGAGTCGTCGTCAGTCGAATTGACCCAGGCCCACCTCGACCGGATCGAGGCCGTCGACGGCGCCGTCCACGCCTTCTTGCGAACTCTGCCGGAAGTCGCCTTGGCCGAGGCCCGGGCGGCCGACCAGGCCCGGGCGGCCGGCGAGGACCTGCCGGCCCTGGCGGGGGTGCCGATCGCGGTCAAAGACGTGCTGGCGACCAAAGGTCTGGCGACCACCTGCGGTTCGCGGATCCTGGAGAACTGGATCCCGGCCTACGACGCCACCGTGGTGCGCAAACTTCGCCAAGCCCGCCTGCCGATTCTCGGCAAAACCAACATGGACGAGTTCGCGATGGGCTCTTCGACCGAACACTCGGCCTACGGGCCAACCCACAACCCCTGGGATCTGGAGCGCATCCCGGGCGGCTCCGGCGGCGGGTCGGCCGCCGCCGTGGGCGCCTTCGAGGCGCCGCTGGCGCTCGGCTCCGACACCGGCGGGTCGATCCGCCAACCGGCCGCCGTCACCGGCACAGTCGGCGTCAAGCCGACTTACGGCGCGGTCAGCCGCTACGGACTGGTGGCGATGGCCTCCTCCCTCGACCAGGTGGGGCCGGTGGCGCGAAACGTTCTCGACACCGCCATGTTGCACGCCGTCATCGCCGGCCACGACCCCAAGGACATGACCTCGCTGAACGAACCGGTGCCGGCGGTGGTCGAGGCGGCCCGGCTGGGTCTGGCCGGCGACGTCAAAGGCCTGCGCGTCGGCATCGTGCGAGAACTTGGCGGCGAGGGCTTCGGCCAAGGCGTGCTGGGCCGTTTCGCCGAGGCGCTGCGCCTGCTGGAAGACCTCGGCGCCACCACACTGGAGGTCTCCTGTCCGTCGTTTAGTTCGGCGCTCGGCGCGTACTACCTGATCATGCCCTCGGAGGCGTCCTCGAACCTGGCCCGGTTCGACTCCATCCGCTACGGACTGCGGGTTCGGCCGGAAAACGGCCCGGCGACGGCGGAGTCGGTTATGGCCGCCACTCGCGCGGCCGGTTTCGGCCCCGAGGTCAAACGGCGGATCATCTTGGGGACTTACGCGCTGTCGGCCGGCTACTACGACGCCTACTACGGCAGCGCCCAAAAAGTCCGCACCCTGATTCAGCGCGATTTCGAGAACGCCTGGCAGGACGTCGACGTGCTGGTCAGCCCGACATCTCCGACCACCGCCTTCAAACTGGGCGAAAAGCTGGACGATCCGCTGGCGATGTACCTGGCGGACGTGGCCACCATCCCGGTCAACCTGGCCGGCGTGCCCGGCATCTCGGTGCCCTGCGGCTTGGCCGAGGACGGTTTGCCGGTCGGCTTCCAGATCGTCGCGCCGGCGCGGGCCGACGCCTTCTTGTATCAGGTCGGCGGGGCGCTTGAGGCGGCCCTGGTGGAGCGTTGGGGCGGGCCGCTGCTGGAGCGGGCCCCGGCTTTGCCGGAAGGAGGCCGGCGATGAGCGAACTATTCGACTTCGACGCCGCGATGGAACGCTTCGACCCGGTCATGGGGATCGAGATCCACGTCGAACTGAACACTAAGACGAAAATGTTCTGCTCCTGCGCCAACCGATTCGGCGCGCCGCCGAACACCCAGGTCTGCCCGGTCTGCCTGGGCCTGCCCGGCGCCATGCCGGCGGTCAACCACAAGGCCGTCGAGTCGGCCATCCGTCTGGGCTTGGCCCTGAACTGCGAGATCGCGACGCGCTGCAGTTTCGCCCGGAAGAACTACTTCTATCCCGATTTGGCCAAGGATTACCAGATCTCGCAATACGAGGACCCGATCGACTTCGGCGGCCACCTGGACGTCGAGTTGTCCGATGGCGCCGTCTTCAGGATCGGGATCGAGCGCGCCCACATGGAGGAGGACGCCGCCAAGAACACCCACGTCGGCGGCGCCGCCGGGCGCATCCAGGGGGCCGATTACACCCTGGTCGACTACAACCGCGGCGGCACGCCCCTGGTCGAGATCGTCACCAAGCCGATCGAGGGCGCCGGGGCGCGGGCGCCGGAATTGGCCCGCGCCTATGTCGCGGCGGTCCGCGAGTTAGTTGTCGCCTTGGGCATCTCCGACGCCCGGATGGACCAGGGCTCGATCCGGGCCGACGTCAACTTGTCGCTGCGGCCGCGCGCCGCCCGCCCGGCCGCGCAGTCGGACATCCCGTTCGGCAAGCGGTCGGAGACCAAGAACGTCAACTCGCTGCGCGCCATCGGGCGGGCGGTGGGCTACGAGATCCGGCGCCAAGCTGGGCTCTTGGCGGCTGGGGCGGCTGTGGCGCAGGAGACGCGGCACTGGCACGAGGAT
>JAITKC010000040.1 GCA_031278665.1 Bifidobacteriaceae bacterium
CGCCTTCTTGGAGCGCCGCCCGCCGCGCTGGGAACCCTTCCGCAAGCAAATCCTCTGATCGACTACGGTCGAAGCCGGCCCCGGACCCGGCCCTGGCCCTTGCCCCGGCCCGGACACGACCCTGGCCCTTGCCCCGGCCCGGCCCCGGACCCGGTCCTGGACCCCGCCCCGGGCCCCGGATCCCGGCCTCGGGACAAAGGGCTGGCCCTGCGTTCCGGCTTGTCAGGGCGGCGGATCGGCGCGCCCGGCGCCGCGCCGATCCAGCGCTGCGCCGCTATCTCGATGGCCGCCGGCGGCCTGGCGGGCGGCCAAGGCCGCTTCATAGAGGACCCGCCGGGACAGCCCGGCCGCTTCGGCGACGGCGGCGGTCGCGGTCTTCAGGCCCTCGCCTCGCCCCACCCGCTGTTCGATTTGCTCCAACAGGCCGGCCAGCGCGGCGGCTTCAGGCTCGGCCGTGCCCGCGCTCACGCCGCCGATTACCAAGGTGATCTCGCCCTTTAGCTCGCGGGCGGCGGCCTGGGAGGCCAATTCCGCGAGCGAGCCCCGGATCAACTCTTGATGCGGTTTGGTCAACTCGCGGGCGACCACGGCCGGCCGGGCGGCGCCAAGGCGATCGACGGCGTCGGACAACGTCTGAGCGACCCGTCGGGGCGATTCGAAAGCCACCACCGTGCGCGGCTCGCGGACAAGCTGATCGAGCCAAGCGGCGCGGGCGGCGCCGCCGCGGGGCACAAAACCGTCGAAGACGAAGCGGTCGGTCGGCAGGCCGGACAACACCAGGGCGGTCAGGGCGGCCGAAGGGCCGGGGGCGCAGGTCACCGGCACATCGGCGGCGATCGCCGCCCTGACCAGCGCGAATCCGGGGTCGCAGAGTAGCGGCAGGCCGGCGTCGGAGACCACCGCGACGACGCCCTGACGGGCCGCCGCCAACAGCCGCGGCAACCGCGAGCGCTCGACCTGGTCGTAAAAGGACACCACCTGTCCGGTGATCCGGACGTCCAAGCGGCGGGCCAGGTCGCGGAGGCGCCGAGTGTCCTCGGCGGCGATCAGGTCGGCCGAGGCCAGCAGTTGGCGCAGATGGTCCGAGGCGTCGGCCACGTCGCCCAGCGGGGTCGCGGCCAGCACGATGCCGCGGTCCGCCAATGTCATACCCGTACCATAGGGCCTTGTGACAGTTCGACCCAGCCCGGCCGGGCAAGGTCCGCCGCCCCGTCCGGCGGCGGACCCGGCGGGGGCGGACCCGGCGGGGGCGAACCCGGCGGGGGCGAACCCGGCGGTCGGCGGTTGGCTGAGCGGTCGTCATCGGGCACCCGGCGGCCCCCCGCGCGCGGCGAACCGGCGGCCCGGGCGGATCGACTGGGCGGGGCTGGCGGCGCGTTTCGCCGGCCCGATTGGAGTCACCGCTCTGGCTTTGGCGATGCGGCTCTGGGCGCTCGGAACGCCACACAAACTGATATTTGACGAAACATACTATGTCAAGGACGCTTATTCGCTATTGACCCATAAAGTCGAGATGAACTGGGCCGAAGACGTCAATCCGGCGTTCGAGGCCGGAGACTTCTCCGGCCTACTCGACACCGCCGCCTATGTGGTCCATCCGCCGCTCGGCAAATGGCTGATCGCGCTTGGCATGTGGCTGCTCGGCCCCGAATCGGCGGTCGGGTGGCGTCTGTCCAGCGCCATAGCCGGGACCCTCGCGGTGCTGCTGACCATCTTGATCGGCTGGCGGCTGTTCGACTCGCAGGCGCTCGGGTTACTGGCCGGCGGCCTGATGGCGGTCGACGGAATTGGCCTGGTGCTGTCGCGCAGCGCGCTGCTCGACGTCTTCTTGACGCTCTTCGTGGTGCTGGCGCTGTGGCTGATCCTGAAGGACCGGGCGGTGATGGACCGCCGTTTGGCGGAGCGAATACGCCTGCCTCGCGGACACGGGCCGACCGGCGCGCCGATTTACGCCGGCCGGGCCGGCCCGGGCCTCGGCATGCGCTGGTATCTCCTGGCGGCCGGGGTGTCGCTCGGGATGGCCTGCGGCGTCAAGTGGTCGGGGCTGTATTTCCTGGCCGTGTTCGGTTTGCTGGTGGTGGCCTGGGACGCGCAGGCGCGCCGGCGGGCCGGGATCCGGCTGTGGCCCTGGGCGGCCTGCTGGCGAGACGGGTTCAAAGCCTTCGCGTTGATGGTGCCGGTCGCCCTGGTCGCCTATGTGGGCTGCTGGTGGGGGTGGCTGACGACCAAGACCGGCTACTTCCGCGACTGGGCCGAGGTTCATCCGGGCGAGGGGCTGACCTGGCTGCCGCCGGCGCTGCGCTCGCTAGTCGAATACCACGTCCAAGCCTGGGGCTTCCACACCACTTTGACCTCGCACCACGACTACATGTCCAACCCGGCGCTGTGGTTGTTGCAGGCCCGCCCGACGTCGTTTTTCTACGAGAGCGAGCCGACCTGCGGCGCCGAGGCCTGCAGCCAGGCGGTGACGGCCCTGGGCAATCCGCTGATTTGGTGGTTCGGCCTGGCGGCCCTGGGACTGGTGGCCTACCAGGCGGTGGTCTGGGCCGACCGGCGGGCCTGGGCGATCGCCTGCGGCTACATCG
>JAITKC010000080.1 GCA_031278665.1 Bifidobacteriaceae bacterium
TCCTGCAGGGCGATTCGCAGCGCCGCCACCTCGCGGGCCAGATATTCGGTGTCGGCCAGGTTGCGGGCGGCCTGGATGCGGTCGCGGTCGGCCGTCACCCGGTCGCGGTCGTCCTGGCGGTTCTGAGCCAACAAGATCAGCGGCGCGGCGTAAGACGCCTGTAAGGACAACACCAATGTCAAGACCGTGAAACCGTACTTGGAGGAGTCGAACCGCCAGCCGATCGGCGCCCAGGAGTTCCAGGCCAGCCAGGCGATGCAGAACAGGGTCATCCCGACCAGGAAACCGGGCGTGCCCATGACGCGGGCGAAGGCCTCGGCGGCCGTCCCGAACCGGTCGCCCCGCCCGCCGGCGCGGCGCTCGAACCAACTGCGCTTGGCCACTCTGGGCGTGTCCAGCCGGTCAGCCATGAGCCGGCTCCTCGGCCGGGCCGAGCGACAGGTCGGTGACGTCGTCGTCGCCCGAGCGCCAGTCCTCCGGCAGCAGGTGGTCGAGCACGTCATCGGCGGAAACCGCGCCCAGCAGACGGCGATCCGGGTCGACCACCGGCAAGGCGATCAGGTTGTAAGTCGCCATTAGCCGGGTCACCCGGCCGAGCGGGTCGTTCGGGCTGAGCGGCTCGATGTCGGTGTCCAAGACCGTGCCGATCGCCTGGTGCGGCGCCTCGCGCAAGAGCCGCTGGATATGCACCACGCCGAGGAAGCGCCCGGTCGGGGTCTCCGAGGGCGGCCTGGTCACAAACACCATCGAGGCCAGCGCCGGAGACAAATCGTGGCGCCTGACCGCCGCCAAGGCCTGGGCTATCGGCGACTCTGGCGGCATTATGACCGGCTCGGTGGTCATCAGGCCGCCGGCCGAATGCTCGCCGTAGGCCAGCAGCCGGCGCACCCCCTGCGCCTCGCCCGGCTCCATCAGCGCCAGCAGAATCGAGGCCTCGTTCGCCGGCAACTCGTTGATCAGATCGGCGGCGTCATCCGGCTCCATCGCCTCAAGCACGTCCGCCGCCCGCGCCCGGTCGATGTGCCCGATTATCTCGAGGCGGTCGTCGTCGCCGAGTTCCTGCAAGACGTCGGCCAGCCGGTCGTCGTCCAGCGCCGCCGCCACCTCGAGCCGGCGCGCTTTCGGCATGTCGTGCAGAAGATCGGCCATGTCGGGCGCCTTGATGTCGCCCCAGGAGGCCATTAGCTGGCCCACCCCCTGGACGCCCGCCTGCCCGGCCAGGTCCGGCACCTGGCGCACGTCGACCAGTTCGGTTGGCCCCCGGCCGCGCCCGATGCCGCGCGCCCCGGTCAGCATTCGGACGAACAGTTGGGTGACCTCCCAGTCGCCGCGCCCCACCGAATGCGCCTCGATCGCCACGTCCTCGATCAGAGCCTGGCGGTTGTCTCCGAGCGTTATGCGGCGGTCCAGTAATTCGCCGACCACCAGGGTCTCGACTGGGCGCTGCTCGAATCGGCGCATGTTGACCAGCCCGGTCGAGTCGATCTGCCCGGCGTCGACCGAGGTCACCCTGGTGAACGGGAGGAACACCCGGCGTTTGCCGGGAACCTCGACGACCAGCCCGATGGCTTTGGGGCGGCCCTTCAGGCCGATTGTGACAATCACATCGCGCGCCCAGCCGACGCGGTCTCCAATCGGGTCGAAGACGGCCGTCCCGGCCAGGCGCGCCACGAAGACGCGACGCGACGGGCTCATGCGACCAGCCTAGCGGCGGCCCGCCCCGGAACGCGGCGCCAAGCGCCGTGTTCCGCCTCCCCGTGACCCCGGCCCGACCGGAACAAGGGGCCCGGCCCCGCGGCTATGAGGGACGTGGGTTGCGGTTAGCGGGGGGAGGCCGGGGGGCGCAGGGCGGCCATCCAGGCCTCGATCGCCTCGGCCCGGCGGGGGAGCGCGGCGGAGAGGTTCTCGGCGCCGTCGGCGGTGATCAGAATGTCGTCCTCGCAGCGGCAGCCGATTCCGCGGTATTCCTCCGGCACGGCCAAGTCTTCGGGCTTGAAGTACAAACCCGGCTCGATTGTGAAGACCATGCCCGGCTCGAGAAGCGAGTCCATATACAGCTCCTGCCGCGCCTGGGCGCAATCGTGCACATCCAAGCCCAGGTGATGGGAGGTGCCGTGGACCATCCAGCGGCGGTGCTGTTGCCCGTCGGCGGCCAGCGCCTCGGCCGCCGTGACCGGCAGCAACCCCCACTCCTCGAGGCGTTCGGCGATCACGACCATGGCGGCATCGTGCACGTCCCGGAAACGGTTGCCGGGCCGGGCGGCGGCGAAAGCGGCATCGGCGGCGTCCACCACCGCCTCCCAAACCCGGCGCTGAACCGGGCTGTAGCGGCCGGACACCGGGATGGTGCGGGTCAGGTCGGCCGTGTAGAGCGAGTCGACCTCGACGCCCGCGTCCAATAACAGCAGGTCGCCGGGGCGGACGGGGCCGTTGTTCTTGATCCAGTGCAAGGTGGTGGCGTGCGGCCCGGCGGCGGCGATCGTCTCGTAGCCCAGGCCGTTGCCCTCGACTCGGGCGCCGGCCTCGAAACTGGCTTCGACCACGCGCTCGCCCCGGCGGTGGGCGACGGCCTGGTCGAGCCCGCGCGCCACCCGTTCGAATCCCTCGATGGTGGCCGCCACGGCCAGGCGCAACTGGCCGATCTCGTGGGCGTCTTTGACCAGACGGGCCTCCGATGCCGCCTCGGCCAGTTTGGCGTCGGGGTCGTCTGGCGCCTCTTGGGGCGGCCCGGGTTGGGCTCCGGCCTCGGCTCGGACCTGGTCGGCCATCGCGGTGACGATCTGATCGGCCTCGCGCAACACTCTTAGCTGGACTTGGCCGGCGTCCTTGGCCAAGGCGTCGCGGAGTTGGCCAAGATGTTCGGCGCGAATGCCGGTCTGGGCGGCGACGTCGGCCAGAGACGGGCGGCGGCCGACCCAGAACTCGCCGTAGCGGGCGTCGGAGTAGAACTCGGCGGTCTCGCGGGTGGCGGCCGGTCGCAAGTAGAGCACCGCCTCGTGGGTGTCCCCGGCCGCCTGGGCGTCCGGCAGCGGTTCTAGGACCAGCACGGCTTCCGGTTCGTGGTCTTGGCCCAGTCCGGTCAAGTGGGCGAAGGCGCTGTGCGGGCGGAAGCGGTAATCGGTGTCATTCGACCGGCGGGCCAGTTGCCCGGCCGGGAAGACCAGGCGGTCGCCGGGGAACCGGTTGGCAAGCTGGCGGCGGCGCAGCGCCGCCGAGTCGGCGCCGGCCAGTCGTTTCGCGGCGGCCGGATCGGGATCGACCGGCCCCCAGTCTTCGGTCATGAACCGCTTGAAAGCGGCCGATTGCGGGCGGCGCGAGCGGTTGTCGCCCCGCTCGGTCAGGGGCTGGTCATCCATGCGGCCAATAATAAGGCGGCCCCAAGCCCAGTCCGGACGGATCGGATGGGATGCGAGGATGGACTGTATGCGGATCGACCTGCACACCCATTCCAATGTTTCGGACGGGACCGAGACGCCGGCCGAGGTCATGGCGGCGGCCAAGGCCGCCGGATTGGATGTGGTGGCGTTGACCGACCACGAGTCTTCCGGCGGCTGGGGGCCGGCGGCCGCGGCCGCCGAGGATCTGGGAATCGGATTGGTCCGGGGCATGGAATTGTCCGCCCGTTATCAGGGGATCACAGTTCACCTGCTGTCCTATTTGCACGACCCGGACTATCAGCCGCTGGTCGAAACCCTTGAGCGGATCAAGCGGGCCCGCCGCGAGCGGGCC
>JAITKC010000141.1 GCA_031278665.1 Bifidobacteriaceae bacterium
CAACGTCTACCGGGGCGGCGAACTGGTCAAGTCGATGATGGGGGCCAAGCCGAAGCCGATGCTGGCGGCGGAACTGGCCGAGTTCCTCGGCTGAGGCCGTCCGGGAATCCGGCGCCCCAAGACCCGTCTATCTTGGCCTAGGAGACGCGTATGTCATCGAACCCCGGCGGCGGCACCCGGCTCGACCCGTGGTTCGGCGCCTACGCCCGCCGCACGCACGGGCTGCGGGTTTCTGAGACGCGGGCCCTGTTCTCGGTCGCCAGCCGGCCGGAGGTGGTTTCGCTGGCCGGCGGCATGCCGTTCCTGGACGCGCTGCCGATGGACCTGATCGCCAAAGTCACCGCCGACCTGCTGGCCACCGAGGGGACGGTGGCGCTGCAGTACGGCAACGGGCAGGGCCATCCGACTCTGCGCGGCCAAATCAGCCAGGTCATGGCCGAGGAGTCGATCCAAGCCCATCCCGACGATGTTGTCGTCACAACCGGCTCGCAGCAGGCGCTCGACCTGGTGACCAGGGTGTTTGTCGACCCCGGCGATGTCGTCTTAGTCGAGGCGCCGTCCTATGTCGGCGCGTTGTCGGTCTTCAAGTCCTATGAGGCCTGGATCGAGCACGTGCCGATGGACGAATCGGGGTTGATCCCCGAGGCCTTGGCCGAGGCGGTCAAACGCCTCAGCCGAGCCGGACGGCGAATCAAGTTCCTCTACACCTGCCCCACCTACCACAACCCGGCCGGGGTGACCCTGCCGGTCGAGCGCCGCGTCGAGGTGCTGGACATCTGTCAGCGCGCCGGCATTTTGCTGGTCGAGGACAACCCCTACGGCCTGCTCGGCTTCGACGGCCGGATCACGCCCGCGATCCGCTCGCTCCACGCCGAAGGCGTGGTCTACTTGGGGTCGTTCTCCAAGACCCTGGCCCCGGGCTACCGCACCGGCTGGGTCACCGCGCCGCACGCGGTGCGCGAGAAGCTAGTCCTGGCCTCCGAGGCCTCGATACTTTGCCCGTCGCACGCCTCCCAGCTTTCGATCGCCGCCTACCTGGAGAATTGTGACTGGCTCGGCCAGATCGGGGTTTATCGCCAGGTCTATCGCGAACGCTGCGACGCTATGTTGTCGGCGCTGGCCGAATTCCTGCCCGAATGCTCCTGGACTAAACCGGCCGGCGGTTTTTACACCTGGGTGAGCGTGCCGGAGGGAGTCAACACCAAGACCATGCTGCCCAGGGCCACCACCGCCCTGGTCGCCTATGTCTCCGGGACCGCCTTCTACGCCGACGGCCAGGGCGAGCGCCAAATGCGGCTGTCGTTCTGCTATCCCACGCCGGAACGCATTCGCGAGGGCGTGCGCCGCCTGGGCGGAGTGTTGACCAAGGAGTTGGAGTTGGTGGCGCTATTCGGGCCGCACGGCCCGGGCCCCGACGTCACCGGCCCCGCCGCCGACGTCACCGGCCCCGCCCCGGACGTGGCTTGACGTCGAGCCGGGAGCGGCGGCGCGGCATCGGACAACTGAAAACGGACGACTCGAGGAGCGGAACTATGGCCAAGCCGAAGGTGCTGATACTGGCGGGAGGGCTGTCGCACGAGCGCGACGTGTCGTTGCGGTCGGGGCGCAGGGTCGCGGAGGCGCTCCGCGCGGCTGACTGCGAGGTCGCGGAAACAGACCTCGACAACCGATTCTTCGATCAACTGTCTGCCTGCGATCCGGACCTGGTCTGGCCGCTGCTGCACGGCGCCTTGGGCGAGGACGGCTCGGTGCGCGACGTGCTCGAACTGTCCGGCGTGCCCTACCTCGGCTCCGATCCGCGCTCGGCCCGGGCGGCCTGGAACAAGTCGGTCGCCAAGACCCTGATCCGGCGGTCCGGCCAGGCGACGCCAGATTATGTCACCTTCCCCCAGTCGCTCTTCCGCCAACTCGGCGCCGCCCCGCTACTCGACCTGGTCAGCGCCTCGTTGGGGAGCGATTTGGTGGTCAAACCGCTCTACGGCGGCTCGGCCCTGGGCGTGACCAGGGTGTCCGACCCGTCGCAGTTGCCCCAGGCGATGATGGACTGTTTCGCCTACGGCGACATCGCGCTAATCGAACGGGCGGTCTTGGGCACCGAGTTGGCCGTTTCGGTGGTCGATCTGGGGTCCGGCCCGGTGGCGCTGCCGGCGGTCGAGATCGTCACCGACGGACCCTACGATTACGACGCCCGCTACAACCCCGGCCGGACCGAGTTTTTCGCCCCCGCCCGGATTGACGACCAGGTGTCCGATGCCGCCGCCGCCCTGGCGCTGTCCGCCCACCGCACGCTCGGATTGGCCAGGATTTCCCGGACCGATCTGATCGTCGACGCCGCCGGCGTCCCCTGGTTCCTGGAGGTCAACGTGGCGCCCGGGATGCAGGAGACCTCGCTGCTGCCGCAGGCCGCCCTGGCCGCCGGCCAGGCGTTGCCGGCGCTCTACCGCGCCCTAGTCGAGGCCTCGATCGCGGCCTGAGCCGCGCCGCCCCGGCATCCGCCCAATCACGGACGCCCCGCGCTCCGCATCGGTTGGCTCTTAGTCCTCATATCTACCGACGCCGCGTGTTCCGGTAAGCCAACTACGGTGGGCCCAGAGGGGCTCGAACCCTCGACCCACGGATTAAAAGTCCGCTGCTCTGCCAGCTGAGCTATGGGCCCGCAACCATTGTGCCAGGTTTGGCCGCGCCGGCGATCTCCAAGGCCGACCGCCGCCGGGCGGGCGCGGGGCCAGGGGCCCGCCGGCGACGGCCGTGCGTGTGGCAGGCTTGTAAGGGTGAGCGCCACGCGCAAGTTTCGCCGTCCAGCGATGCTGGACCCGCGCGACGCCGACAAGCTGATCGGCGGGATTGATCCGGCGTTGGAGGCGGAACTGGCGCATTCGAGCGCCCAGGCGCTGGTGGCGCGGGCTCGGCACGAGGCGCCGGACGATCCGGAGTTGACGCGGCGCTTGGTCACCCTGGTCGAGAGCGAGGGCATTGAGACGCTGGCCGAACTGTGGTCGCATTCGCCGCCGAATTCGCTGCCAGGCGCGCTGTGGCGGGTCTACGCCCTACGCGAATGGGTCCGGCGGGATCCGCGAACTGTGTCCGAGCGCTACAAACTGGGTGAGCGCCGCCAATCGGTGGCCAGCGTCGTGGCGGGCGCGCCCGAGCCGCCGGGACCGGCGGAAATGCTGCAATTGGCGGACGCGGTGCTGTCTGGCTTGTTCACCGGCGAACTGGACGTGGCGCTGGAGCGGGCGGCGGCTTTCGCCCGGATTTTGTCGACCGGCTCGGCCCTCGACGCGGACTGGCTGGACGACGCCGACCCGACCCATGCCAGCGCGGTGACGCGCCGGGCCGAGAGCTTGCTATCCACCGCCGAGGCGCTTGAATCGGCGGCCGCCCAATGGCGGCGGGGAAAATTGGAATAAGTCAAATCGGGGGAAACGATGGCACTCGAACACGAGGCGCTACAACAACTTTTGGGACCGCTTGACGTGGCGGTCCGCCGCCAGGCCTTGGACCTGGCCCGCCAGGTGGGCGAACACGACGGCGTCGAGGCGATCAGCGAGGCGCCTCTTTTGGCGCTGCGCGACGGCGATCCCCAGGTCACCCACATTCTGGCCTGGCGGGACGGCCAACTCGCCGGCTACTGCCAGCGCGACGCCGCCGGCGCCTCGGCCGAACTGGCCGTCGCGCCCGGGGCTCGGAGATTGGGTCTGGCCAAGGCGATCGTCAGGACTTTGGCGGCTGACACGCCCAAGGTCAGGCTGTGGGCCCACGGCGACCTGGGCGCCGCCCGGATGGTGGCCGATTCGGTCGGCTTGGTGGCGGTGCGCGAACTCTGGGAGATGACCTCCGACCGCCGCGCCGCCGCCCACGCCCTCCAACTGCCGACCGACGATGCCGCTCTCCGCGTCAGGCGGTTCGATCCCGTAAGCGACCGGCAGATTTGGGTGGACCTCAACGCCTTGGCGTTTGCCGGCCACCCGGAACAGGGCCGGCTGACGCTCGGGGATCTAGACCGGCGGATGGCGGAGAGCTGGTTCGACCCGGCCGGGCTGTTGTTTGTCGCGCCGGTCGGCGCCGACGGCGCCCTCGGCCGGCCGGTCGGCTACGTCTGGACCAAGATCATGGGCGGCGTCGGGGAGATTTACGCCATCGGCGTCCATCCCGCCGCCCAGGGCCGCCGGCTCGGAAGCCTGCTGCTGGCGCGGGGTCTGGCCCATTTGGAAGACCAAGGCGTGGCCGAGGCCCGCCTGTTCGTGGAATCCGACAACGCGCCGGCCATAGCGGCCTACCGTCGCCAAGGCTTCGCCGTCACCCGGCGCGACATCCAGTACGCCTTTGCCGGCTGACCGCCGGGTTTTGGGACAAAGCCGGTCCGCGCCAAGGGCGGGCCGGCCGCTAGGGAGTTAGCAGGAACTGGGTCTTGTCCGAGGTCACGTCGAGAATCCTGACAGTCGCCACATAAGTGGCCTCGGCCGAGCGGAAGGGCTTCTCGGAGATTTCGCGGCAGCCTTGCTGCGAGCGGGTGGCGTCCCAGACGATTGGAATGTCGGCGGTCTGGCCGGATTTGATCACAATCAGGTCGCCGGCGTCTTCGGGGCTGTCGGCCGCGCAGTCGGACGAATCGAAAATGCGATCCGAGCCCGACATGACGTTGAGCGACACGTTGTGCGGGTTGTTGCGCAGCGAACAATCCTCATTCGAGGTGTTCTTGACATGGGCGGACAGCGTGACGGGCTCGGATTCGGCGAAGCCCGGTTGGTCGGGCGGGCTGCGGGTCAACAAGATGTCGGCGCCTTCGGCTAGCTGGCCGCCGGTCAACTGGCGGGAAGTGCAGGC
>JAITKC010000151.1 GCA_031278665.1 Bifidobacteriaceae bacterium
GACGGTTACTCCGGCGGCGGCGGAGGCTACGGCCGAAGCGGCGGAAGCTATGGCCGAAGCGGCGGAGGCTATGGCCGGGGCGGCGGCGGTTACTCCGGCGGCGATGATCGGGCTGGTCGGCCGACGCGCGATGGCGAGGGTGGCTACGGTCGCGGCGGTTATTCGGGCGACCGGCCCAAACGGGACGGCGACGGCTACCGCAGTGGCGGGGGTTATTCGGGTCGCGGGAGTTCTGGGGGTTATGGCCGGGGCGGCGGGGGTTACCTCAAGCGCGATGACCGGGGGGAACGGCCCCGGGGTGACGGGGCCGGCGGGCGCCGAAAGGCCGAGGGACACTCCGGTCGCGGCGATTATGGCGGCGACCGGCTAAAGCGGGATGGCGACGGCGGTTACCCCGGCGGCGACGACCGTCGCGACTGGCCAGGCCTCGAGGACGGGGACGGCTTCGGCGGCGACGGCGATCAACAACCGCGGCGTGATACTGGTGAGAACGATCAACGCGATGATGATCAGCGCGCCGAGGACCAGCGCAAAGCCGATGGGAACGATGAGCGCGGCGACGATCAGCGCGTAGACCACCGGCGCGATGCCGCGGAGAACGGTCAGGACCAGGCAGACCAGGATCGCGGCGACGATCAGGGCGACGACGGCCGGGGCGGTGACGATCAGGGCGGCTACGATCAGGGCGGCGACGACCGGGGCGATGACGACCAGGGCGATGACGACCAGGGCCCGGGCTATCAGGACCACGACGGCGACGGCGATGACGGCCAAGGGTATGACGCCAGAGAGGATGGCGACCGCGGAGGGGACTCGTGGGCGCGGCCGCAAGAGGACAGAGGCGCCGGGGGGCGAGGCGACTGGCGGGGGAGAGCCGATCACTTCGAACAGTCCGGCGGGCGACGCCCGGACCGGGATCGGGACCGGGGTCGCGACCGGGGTCGGGACTGGGATCGGGGTCGCGACCGTCGGGGCTGGTCGGCTCAGACGCCGTCGGAGCGCCAGCGCAGCGCCGATCCGCCCCGAAGGGCCGCATTCGACCTGCTCAGAGCGGTTGACCAGGGCGCCTATGCGAACCTGACGTTGCCGTCGATGCTGACCGAACGCCAGATCACCGGCCGCGACGCGGCATTCGCCACCGAGTTGGGCTACGGGGCAATCCGCATGCGCGGCCAATACGACGCGGTCATCAACGCGGCGGCGGGACGCGAGCAGATCGACTCGGCTGTCATGGACGTGCTCAGGCTGGGACTGCACCAGGTCGCCGCCATGCGGGTGCCGGACCACGCGGCGGTGGCGGTGACAGTCGCGATCGCCCGCGAGGCGATCGGGATTGGGCCCAGCGGGTTCGTCAACGCGATCCTGCGCGCCGTCACCGAAGGACCTTATGAGACGTTCCTGGAGCAAGTGGCGCCGGCCGAGGACGACTCGGTGGAGGCGCTGTCGATCCGCTATTCGCACCCGGTTTGGGTGGTGCGGGCGCTGCGCCAAGCGTTGATCGGATCGGGCCGGGACCCGGGCGACTTGGCCGCTGTGCTGGCCGCCGGCAACGGCCAGCCGCCGGTGACCCTGGTGGCCCGGCCAAGTTTGATCGGCCCGGAGCAACTGGCGGCCCAAGTCGAAGCGCTGACCAAACGACCGGCCGTGATCGGATCGCTGGCGCCGACCGCCGTGATCATGGCGCGGGGCGCGCCCGGCGACCTGGCGTCCGTCCGGCACGGCCAGGCCGGCGTTCAAGACCAGGGCTCGCAATGCGTCGCCTGGGCGTTGGCGAACGCCGAAGTGGAGCATGACCAGGGCGAATGGCTTGACCTCTGCGCCGGGCCGGGCGGGAAAGCGGCCCTGCTCGGCGGCATCGTGCGCCAAAGAGGCGGCCGGCTGACCGCCAACGAACCGCAGCCGCACCGGGCGGAGCTGGTGCGCGGGGCGGTCAAACACCTCGGGGCGGACGTGACGGTGACGGAACTGGACGGCCGCGAAGTCGAAGGCCAATTCGACCGGGTGCTGGTGGACGTGCCGTGCACCGGGCTGGGGGCGTTGCGCCGCCGGCCGGAGGCGCGCTGGCGGCATTCGCCGGCCGACCTGGCGACGCTCGGGCCGCTCCAGCGCGACCTGCTGCGGGCGGCGCTGCGCGTCACCCGTCCGGGCGGGGTGGTCGCTTACACGACCTGTTCGCCGCACCTGGCCGAAACTCGCCTGGTGGTCGAGGACGTGATCGCCGGCCGCGACGACGCCAGCCTGATCGACGCCGGCCAAGTTCCGCCGGTCCCCCCCGACGCGGTGGGCGCCGACGGGTCGGCGCAGTTGTGGACCGACCGCCACGGCGCCGACGCGATGTTCCTGGCTCTGATCCGGCGAAGCTGACAGGCGCCAACAGCGCCCTTGCCCGGCCGGCCGGGCCGTAGGGTTAAGGGGTGCCGGAGCAAAGCCCCTATGACCGTCAGACGGCGCGGGCCGCGTCGTTGGAGGAGAAGAACCGGCGGCTGACCCAATCGCTGGTGGCCGCCCGCCAGCAGTTGGCCGAGGCCCGCCAGCAAGTCGCCGACCTCAGCCAGCCGCCCGGCGGCTACGGCCTGTTCTGGGGCTGGAACGACGACGGCTCGGCCGACGTGGTTCAGCAGGGTCGCCGGTTGCGGGTCGGGGTGGGACCGGAGGTCAACCGGGCGGCGCTGACGCCGGGGCAGACCGTGGCGCTGAGCCCGAGTATGGCTTTGCTCGGCGCGGCCGGATTCGAACGCGTCGGGGAGGTCGCGGCCGTCAAGGAGGTGCTCAGCGGCGACCGGCTGCTGGTCCAGGGCCGGGCGGACGAGGAAACGGTGGTCCGCCGGGCCGGCTCGCTGCTCGGCCTGAAGTTGCGGCCGGGCGACACTTTGGCGATCGATCTGCGCAACCGTTTCGCCTTCGAGGTGGTGGCGCGCTCGCACGCCGAGGATTTGGCCGCCGATGACGTGGCCGACGTCTCGTACGGCCAGATCGGCGGGTTGGCGGAGCAGATTGGCCAACTGCGCGATGCCGTCGAGTTGCCGTTCCGCCACCCGGAGCTTTACCGGGAACACAAACTGCGGGCCCCCAAAGGCGTGTTGTTATACGGCCCGCCCGGCTGCGGCAAGACCTTGATCGCCAAGGCCGTCGCCCGCTCCCTGGCCGGCGAGGACGCCAAACGGGCGGTGTTCCTCAACATCAAGGGGCCGGAGTTGTTGAATAAATACGTCGGCGAGACCGAGAGGCAAATCCGGGCGATTTTCGCCCGCGCCCGCGAGAAGGCCGCCGCCGGCGGCGCCGTGGTGGTGTTCTTCGACGAGATGGAGTCGCTCTTCCGGACCCGCGGCTCGGGGGTTTCCAGCGACGTGGAGACCACGGTGGTGCCGCAGCTATTGGCCGAGATCGACGGCGTCGAGACGCTGGAGAACGTGATTGTGATCGGGGCGTCCAACCGCGAGGACATGATCGACCCGGCCATCTTGCGCCCCGGCCGGCTCGACGTGAAGATCAGGATCGACCGGCCGGACCGCGCCGGCGCGGCCGATATTTTCTCGAAGTACCTGGTCGAGGGCTTGCCGCTGGGACCGGGCGAGGACATCGCGGCCATGATCGACTCGACGGTGGGGCGGATGTATTCGACCGACCCGGCCAACCGCTTCCTCGAGGTCACTTACGCCTCCGGCGACCGCGAGGTCTTGTACTACAAGGACTTCGCCTCCGGCGCCATGATCCGCAACATCGTCGACCGGGCTAAGAAGGCGGCCGTCAAAGACCAGTTGGAGACCGGGCGCAGGGGTATCACCAGCCGCCACCTGGCGGACGCGGTGGCGTCCGAGTTCGCCGAGAACGAGGACCTGCCGGGCACGACTAACGCCGACGACTGGGCCAGGGTTTCCGGCCGCAAGGGCGAGCGGATCGTGTTCATGCGAACTCTGGCCGGCGGCGGCCGGCAGGTCGAGGCTTGAGCGCCGGCGGCGCCCGGACGCCGCCGCCGGACGCGGCGACGGGGGAGCGGGGCCTAACGGGGGGCGCCGGCGCGGTGGTCGCGTTCGGAATCGAGACCGAATACGGGGTCTTGGGGCCGACCCGCAACCCGGTGGAGTTGTCGAATTGGGTGGTGGCGGCCTATAAGGCGAGCCTCCAGGGCCGGGTGGCCGCCTGGGACTACGGTTCCGAGGACCCGTTGAACGACGCCCGCGGCTTCCGCCTCGACCGCGCCGCCGCTCACCCGTCGCTCTTGACCGACGCGGCAGACCCCGGGCAGACGGGAGATCGACCCGACGCCGCGCGCCCGAGTTCCCGCGTCGCCGCCGGTCCGGTCGCTGAGTTGCCCGATACCGCGCGCGCAAGTTCCCGCGTCGCCGCCGGTCCGGTCGATGAGTTGCCCGATGCCGCGCGCGCAGGCTCGCGTTTGGCGCCGGGCCCGGCCGGGGCGGGTTCGCGCGGCGGTCCGGCGGCGCCCGGGCGGGGCGGGGCGGTGGCGGTCGCGCCCGGCGTT
>JAITKC010000164.1 GCA_031278665.1 Bifidobacteriaceae bacterium
CATCGACCACGTTCGAGCCCGGATCGTGGTCGTAGCCCCAGACCAGCGACAACAACTGGGCGCGGCTGAAGACCTGGCCGGGGCGGCGCATCAGCGTCTGGGCCAGGGCGAACTCGCGGGCGGACAGGGCCGCCTCGCGGCCCTCGACAAAGGCCCGGCGCGTGTCTAACTCCAGGCGGACCGGGGCGACCTCGAGAACCCGCCCGGCGGCATCGGCGGAATCTCGGCCATCGGCGGCATCGGCGGAAGTGGGGCGCAAGCGCAACCGGATCCTGGCCAACAATTCCGCGAACCGAAACGGCTTGGTCAGGTAATCGTCGGCGCCGCCCTCCAAGGCGGCCACAGTGTCGGTGACGCCGGCGCGGGCGGTCAGAATGATCACCGGCGGACCGCCGCCCGCCGCGCGCAGCCGGGCCAGGACCGCCATGCCGTCCATGTCCGCCAACCCCAGATCGAGTAACACCAGATCGGGCGGCTCGGCGCCGGCCAAGGCCAAGGCTTCGGCGCCGGAAGCCGCCCAATCGACCGCGTAGCCGGCGCCCTTGAGGCCCTTGGTCAAGAAGGCGGCGATCCGCTCCTCGTCCTCGACAATCAAAACGCGGGTCATGTGGCCGCCTCGCCCGTGCTCGGCCGCCCGTCCGCGGCGCGTCCCGCCGCGGGTCCGGCGCCCCCGCCGCCTGCGGGGCGTTCCAGTTGGCCGGCCGGCCCGGCGGGGGGCGCGATGGCCGGCAGCGCCAACGCGAACTCGGAGCCGGCGCCGCGACTGGAGACGACCTCCACCCGCCCGCCGTGGGCGGCCGCGATCTTGGCCACAATCGCCAACCCCAAACCGGCCCCGCCGTCGCGCTTGGCGCCCTTGGCGCGCGCGAACCGCCCAAAGATCCGCTCTTGATCCGCCGGGTCGATGCCCTGACCCTGGTCTCTCACCGTCAGGCGGGCCCAGGGCCCGTCGCGGCGCAGGGCGAAGGCGATAGTCGACCCGGCCGGCGAATACTTCACGGCGTTGGCGGCCAGTTCTAATATCGCCTCCGTCAGACGCTGCTGGTCGGCCAGCACCCAGACGTCGTCCAAAGGCGCCACAATCCACTCGCGCTCGCCCAAAGCCCTTGCTTTGTCCGCCAAGTCCTCCAACCAGGGCCGCAGCGCCAAAGGCGCCGGCTTGGCGAAGCCCGGCCCGTCCGCCGCCGCCAGTGTGACCAGGGAATCTGTCAGTCGGCGCATGCGCGCCAACTCGTCCAGCGCGAGCGCCCGCGTCGCCGCCACATCCGCCGGGTCGTCTTGGTCGACCAATTCCAGATGCCCTTGGATAACAGTCAGCGGCGTGCGCAGTTCGTGTCCCACGTCGTCGAGCAGCTGACGCTGCGACTCGAAGGCGGCTTGTAGCGAGTCCAGCATGGTGTTCATCGCCCCGGCCAATTCGACCACCTCGGCCGGGCCGTCCATTTCCAGGCGCCGCCCGATGTCCGGGCGCCCGCCCGCGCCGGAGGCGATCTGGCTGGTGGTGGCCGCGACCTCGCGCAGCGGACGCAAGATGCGCCCGGCCGCCGCCCAGCCGGCGGCGATGACGAGCGCCACGGCGCCCAGGGCCACCGGCAAATAGCCCAGCAAATAAGACCGCGCCACCTCGGCTCGTTGCGCGCCGCGGTTGATCACCACCGCGTAAACCCCGCCAGCCGGGTCGCCGGAATCCGGTTGAGAGATGATCGGCACCGCCACATAGGCGTATTTCCCGAAGTCGCCGTCGAGGTGGCGGACGCGCACGGCTTGGTCGTCGGCTTGGCCGCTCGCGGCCCCGGCCGCGACCGCGCCCAGCGGCGCCATCAGTTCTTGGTCGGCCAGCGCTTGTCCGCAAAACGTTTGAGCGCCGGCGTTGGTCCAGGCGCCGTCGGCGCCGGCCCGCCCCAGGGTGCATTCGTCTTCGGCGTTGAGGGACCGCGCCACGGCCCCGTCCACCAGCGATGACAACGCCGCCTCGGGGTGCTCTTCGACGTAGCGGTGGAGCGATTTGACGGCCCGCTGCAAAGAACCCGCGATGCGTGCGTCGGCCCGGCTCAATTCGACCAGGTAGGCGATCGATCCGGCCGCCGCCAGGCCGAAGCCCGCCAGCAGGGCGATGCCGGTCACCAGCCGTAGCCGGAAACTGGTCGGTGTG
The DNA here is from genome assembly GCA_031278665.1 of Bifidobacteriaceae bacterium. Taxonomy (GTDB): domain Bacteria; phylum Actinomycetota; class Actinomycetes; order Actinomycetales; family WQXJ01; genus JAIRTF01. Next base: position 2,153 of record JAITKC010000164.1, read on the forward strand.
CGCACTTGGCGGGCTCCTTACTCGACGGCCGCTCAGGCGGCGAATCGCCGGACTCGGCGCGCTTCAATCGAGTTCGTCGGCCTTCCATTTGAGTATGGCGACGGTGACGGCGTCGATCTCAAACTCGTACTCGATCCAGCCGTGGATCATCTCGCCTTCGTATTTGGCGTGGTTCTTATAGCGTTCGAATTCGAGCCTGATGGATGTCGCCCCCGGCACCTGCGCCAGAGCGATTTGCTTGGCTTGTTCCTCGGTTATGAACTGGGGGGCCCCCGCGCCGACCGCGGGAGAGGCCGCCCCGCCGACCGCCGGGCCAGCCGGCGCCGTCGGGTCGCTCGGCGCCGCCGGAACGCCGGATGCCGCCGGGTCGCCCGATGCCGCCGGGTCGCCCGGAGTGGTTTGGGCGGCCGAGTCCCCGGACTCGGCGCCGGCTCCGGCCGAGGGGTCGAGGCTTGGCGTGGCCGCGGCCGGATACCGGATTGGCTCGCCCACCACCGGGCCGGCTTTGGGGCGCCCGTCGCCGATTACGGCCATGGTCGCCGCGGCCCCCGCCGCCGCCGCCAAGATCAGTCCGAGCGCCGCGATGACCGCGATCTTCCCACGCGACCAGGGCTTGGCTCGGGTCGGCGCGGGCCCGCCGCCTGAGGGAGGTTGTTGCATTGCCATGTCCTCCATCATGACCAACCCAATTAAGGCAAACGTTAAGCCCGTGTGAGAGTTTTCTAAGAACCGGTTCCGCTCGTTTCCGCTCGGTTCCGCTCGGTCCCGGCCCGCGTCGCCCGCCTGCCGGCGAACGCGGCGGGTTCGCGCCCGGGCCGGGTGGCCTCAGACCCAGGTTGAGGCCACCCCAAGGAAACGCTCGACCCCTTCTTGTTCTCCGACCGACACCCGCACGCCTTCATTCGCGAAGGGCCGCACCAGCACGCCGGCGTGGCGGCAGGCTTCGGCGAAGGGGACGGAGTCAACGCCCAGGTCCAGCCAGACGAAGTTGCCCTGCGGATCGGGCGGATGCCAGCCCTGCGCAACCAGGCCCTCGAACATGAAGGCCCGCCGCTCGACCACGCCCGCCACCCGTTCGCGCAATTGGTCGGCCAACCGCAGAGATGTGATCGCGGCCAACTCGGCCATCGAAGAGACCGAGAACGGCGTGGTCACCGCTTTGATGGCGTCGATCAGCCGGGGACGCCCCAGGGCGTAGCCAACCCGCAAGCCGGCCAACCCGTAGGCTTTCGAGAAGGTCCGCAGGACCACCAGGTTGCCGTGCGAGGCGAGGGCGCCGATGGCGTCGACCGCCTGCGGATCGGTCGCGAACTCCGCGTAAGCCTCGTCTATGACCACCAGGACGCTGTCCGGCACCGCCGCCATGAACCGGTCGAACTCGTCTTGGTGGACGGCCGGCCCAGTCGGGTTGTTCGGCGTGCAGACCAGCACCGCCCGCGTGCGCGAGTCGACCGCGGCCGCCAACCCCGCCAGGTCGAGCCGTCCGTCTGGGCCGAGTGGAACGGTCACCGCCTCGGCGCCGGTGACGCCGGTCAGGATCGGGTAGGCCTCGAATGAGCGCCAGGGGTAGACGACCCGGTCCGATTCGCCCGCCACCGCGGTCAGCGCGTGCGCCAGCACCGCCACCGACCCGGCGCCGACGGCCACCTGGCCGGGTTCGAGGTCGTGAAGGCGGGCGATGGCGCCGGCCAACTCGTCCGCCAACATGGACGGATAGCGGTTGAGGTCGACCGCCGAATCGGTGACGGCCGCGATGACCCCGGGCAGCGGCGGATAGGGCGACTCGTTCGAGGACAGTTTGTAGACGAGCCGACCGGACGGCCGTCCGCCGGCGTGGTAGGTCGGCAGTTTGGCGACAGACGGGCGAATTCGGACCTTGGTCATACAGCCATAGTTCCACGTCCGATGCCGCCCGGTCTTCCACGCCCGACGCCGCCCGGTCCCCTTTCGGCCCCCTGACGCCCCGCCCGAGACTTCCGGCCAAACCAGCGCGGCCCTCCCGCTGGCAAGCTGAATGTTGGCACTGCCATCGCCGGCCCGGGCCAAGACTAGGCGCCGGTGACCGTGGAGATCGCCCGCTCCTACGCCCAACTGACTTGCCGATCTGAGGTCTGGCCCGGTGTCCCGGTCCCCGCCCCGGGTCGGGACGCCGGTCCCGGGCGGGGACGGAGGCGGGGTGCATGGCTTTGGGCGAAGTCAAGGGGCGGGGCGGGATGCCGGCCGGCGGCGTTGCCGGCCGCGCCGATGACGCGAGCCGGCCTTCTCAAGCGGCGGGCGCCTCATCCGAACCGGGTCGTCGGCGCCAAGCCGGGCTCCCCGCCCGCGAAGCCCGGCCTGTCCGGCACCCGAATCCATCGAGACCGACAATTTCTAGGCCTGATCGCATCGAGACCGACAATTTCCCTGGTCGAACGCATCGAGACCGACAATTTCTAGGCCGAAACGCATCGACACCGACAATTTCCCTGGTGTTTTGAATCGACACCGACAATTTCCCTGGTG
>JAITKC010000167.1 GCA_031278665.1 Bifidobacteriaceae bacterium
GCGGGCGCGGTGGCGTCGGCGGGCGGCTTGGCGGCGTCGGCGGGCGGCTTGGTGGCGTCGGCGGGCGGCTTGGCGGCATCGGCGGAGCGCGTCCCGGCGTCTCCGGATCCGGCGACGTCCGGTCTGCGCGGCGCCCGTGTCAGACCGAGCCCTTAGGCTTGGTTGCGCTATGGAACAGATTCAGCCCGTCCTACTCGACTTGACGCGCCTGCCGTCGCTGGCCCCGGCGGCCTGGGCGGACGCCGACGAAGATCCGACCTCCCCCTTCCCGCCCGCGAATGGTCAAACGCGAGGTCGGCGCGAGGCCGGCGGCGACCGCGCGGCGGAACTGCTGGAGGACCTGAACGCCGAGCAGAAAGCGGCCGTCACCCACTCGGGCACGCCACTGTTGATCGTGGCCGGCGCCGGTTCGGGCAAGACGCGGGTTCTGACCAGGCGGATCGCCTATCTGCTGGCGGCCGGGCGGGCGCGGCCGGGCGAGATTTTGGCGATTACCTTCACCAACAAGGCCGCCGCCGAGATGAAAGAACGAGTCGAACACTTGATCGGCTCGGTCGCCCGGCGAATGTGGGTGTCGACTTTCCACTCCGCCTGCGTCCGGATCTTGCGGCGCGAGTCCGCGCACATGGGGCTGAAAAGCTCTTTTTCGATCTACGACGCCCAAGACTCGGCCCGGCTGGTCGCCATGGTCTGTTCCGAAGTCGGTCTGGACCCGAAGAGATTCCCGCCCAAACAGTTGGCCAACCGTATCTCGAATCTCAAGAACGAGTTGGTCGACCCGGAGACTTATGCCGCGCGGGCGGCCGGGTTGAATCCGGTCGAAGACGCCACCTCCCAGGTTTACTCCGTCTACCAGCAGCGCCTCCAGGCCGCCCATGCGCTTGACTTCGACGACCTGATAATGCAGACCGTGAACTTGCTGCAGGCCTTTCCCGATCTGGCGGACCAGTACCACCGGCGTTTCCGCCAGATCCTGGTGGACGAATATCAAGACACCAATCACGCCCAGTATGTGCTGGTCAGGGAGCTGGCCGGGATCAAAGCCGACGCTCTGGGCGGTCGCGGCCACGAACCGGCGGAACTGACCGTGGTCGGGGACTCAGACCAGTCGATCTACGCCTTCAGGGGCGCCACGATCCGCAACATCACCGAATTCGAGACCGACTACCCAGACGCCACCACCATCATGCTGGAGCAGAACTATCGCTCGACGCAGAATATCTTGACCGCCGCCAACGGCGTCATCTCAAAGAACCGGGGACGGCCCGCCAAACGCCTGTGGACGGCCGAGGGCGACGGGCCGAAAGTGGTCGGCTATGTCGCGGACTCCGAACACGACGAAGCCCAGTTCATCGCCAAGGAAATCGACTCCCTGGGGGATCGGCACGGCGTCAGGCCGCGCGACGTGGCGGTCTTCTACCGCACCAACGCCCAGTCGCGGGCGCTGGAGGAAGTGTTCATCCGCACCGGCATCCCCTACCGCGTGGTCGGCGGCACCAGGTTCTACGAGCGCAAAGAGGTCCGCGACGCGATCGCCTATTTGCGGGCGGCGGCCAACATCGACGACACGGTTTCGGTCCGGCGCATCTTCAACGTGCCCAAACGCGGCCTGGGAGACCGGGCCGAGGCGTTGGTCCAGGCCCGCGCCGCCGGCCAGGGCATCTCCTTCGGCGCCGCCTTGGCCCAGGCGGCCGACATCGCGGCGTTGACCCCCAGGGCGCGCGCCGCCGTGGACGGGCTCGACCACCTGTTGTCCGGACTGGCCGAGATGTCACAGGGCGGCGCCGGGCCGGCGCAAATCCTCGACTACGCCCTGGACGAGTCCGGCTACCTGGCCGAACTCCAGGAGTCGCGCGACCCGCAGGACGCCGGCCGGGTGGAGAACCTGGCCGAACTCCACGCCGTCGCCAGCGAATTCGAACAGCTCGCCCCGGACGGGACGCTGGCCGACTTCTTGGAGCGCGTCTCACTGGTGGCGGACTCGGACCAGCTGCCGATCGACTCGGCGGACCCCGGCCGCGCGGCCGAGGCCCGCGAGCAGGGCCAGGTCACCCTCATGACCCTGCACACGGCCAAGGGACTGGAGTTCCCGGTGGTGTTTCTGACCGGATTCGAGGACGGCACCTTCCCCCACCAGCGCTCACTGTCGGATCCGCAGGAATTGGCCGAGGAACGCCGCCTGGCCTATGTCGGGTTGACCCGGGCGCGCCGCCGCCTCTACATCTCGCGGGCCGAGGCCCGCACCACCTTCGGCCGCCCGGAGTACTTCCCGGCCTCGCGTTTCATCGGCGACATTCCGGCCGAGGTGATCGAGTGGCGGCGCCAACAAGGCAGCGCCGCCCGGCTTCAAGCCGGCTTTTTCCCCGGCGCCGCACGGCGGCGCTCCGGCGCCGCGGCCGGAGCGGGCCCGGATGACTCGCCGCAATTCGGATCGGCCAAGCCCCGGCCCGCCAAAGACGTTCCCAACCTCGAGCCCGGGGACTTGGTCACGCACGACAAGTACGGGCTCGGCGCGGTCACCGCGGTCGAGGGCAGCGGCCCGAACCAGGTCGCCCGGATCGAGTTCCGCGAGGAAGGCGTCAAGCGCATCCTGGTCCGTTTCGCCCCGGTCACCAAGCTCTAGGCCCGCCGCCGCGGCCGCCGCCCGCAAGCGCCACCCGGCCGCGTGTCCCGCCCGGCCGCGTGTCCCGCCCGGGCCGCCCCAAAGCCTGGTCAAGGCGGCGCCCCGCGCCGGGCCAGAGTGCGTCGAGACCGACAATGGCTGGCCCTATTGGTTACTCCCGCCGGGAGCCAGCCTGGGTCGGCGCCTTTGGGCCATCCGCGCCCCAAGAATCTCGAAAAAGTGATGTGCGATGAGAAAGTCACGTCTACTAACAATGGCGATAGGAACAGTGATGGCCGCAGGTGTTGCCGTGGCAGCATCTTCGGGAGTCCCAGCCCACGCGGCTGGCTACTCTCAGCGCAGCGCCTACCTTCTCACCGCCTCGACCGCGGCTCCAAACAATGTCTACGTCCCGTCGAAGGGTTACAGCAACACCTGGCGAGCCGCTATTACGAGATCAGTGCCTACAATTACTCGTGGAATGACCCGGCGAGCATTGAGCAACAGATGCTCAAGCGCTGCTACAACAAGAAAATCGCTTGGGACGGTAAGTTCGGTGCGAACACTCGGACCGCGATGAGTCAAGTGCAAGAGTTGGTCAATCGGTACATCGCCAATGACGG